>NZ_JBHUZW010000008.1:0-66933 GCF_042667215.1 Cellulomonas sp. NPDC057328
GCCGAGGGGCGTGCCGGTCCCGGGGTGGGGCGGGACGTCACCCCGCGGTCACCCGTCGGCGGATGCCGAGCGCCGCCGCACCGGCGAGCAGCAGGAGCGCACCGCCCACGGCGAGCGGCCACGGCTCGCCGCCGGTCGTGGCCAGCGGGTCACCGGTGAGCCGGACGGTGGCCGAGTCCTCGGCGCCCACCTGCCCGCCGGCCGTGCCCGCCGCCGTGACGGTGGCCGTGTTCCGCACCGACTGCGCGGCGACGTGCTCCGCCGTCAGCGTGAGCGTGGCCGTCGCCGTGGCCGACTGGCCCGGACGCAGGACGCCCGTGGCCCCGGGCCACGCGTACTCCACCGCGGACAGGCCCGGCATCGGGTCGTGCACCGCGACGTCCGTCAGCGTGACGGCACCGGTGTTGGTGACCGTGAACGACCAGCGCACGGTGTCACCCGCGCTGCCCGACCCGCCGGCGAGCGCCCCCGTCTTCTCCAGGGTCACCCCCGGCGCGCCTGGGACGGGCACCCGGTCGGTGTCCGCGTCGCTGACGGCGACGGCGGCGCCGCCCCCGGGCCCGACGGCCGTGGCCGTGGCCGTGTTCTCGACCGCGCCCCCGTCCACGTGCTCCTGCGTGAGCCGGGACGTCGCCGTGGCGGTGACCTGCTCGCCCGGCAGCAGCGTGCCCTCGGCGCCCGGCCACGCGTCGACCACGACGGCCGACAGACCCGGCATCGCGTCCTCGACCGCCACCTGCGTGAGGGTCTGGTCGCCGACGTTGGTGACGACGAACGTCCAGCGGACCTCGTCGCCGACGACGCTCGCCGCGCCCCGCGGCAGCGTGCCGGACTTCACCAGGTCGATCGCCGCGTCGGCCGGCACCGTGACGGTCTCGTCGTCGGTGTCGGACACCGGCGCACCGACGGGCGGCACGCCCGTCACGGAGGCGACGTTGTCGACGCGCCCGGCGTCGGCGTCGGCCTGCGTCAGCACGTACGACGCGCGCGCCGTCACCTGCTGACCCGGCGCCAGCACGCCGGCCGTGCCCGGCCACGCGTCGACCACGACCTCGGACAGGCCCTCGAGCTCGTCCACCACCGTCACGCCGGTGAGCGTGACGTTGCCGGTGTTGGTCACCGTGAACGTGTAGTCGACGGTGTCACCCGCGGCGCCCGTGCCGTCACCGGCGAGGACGCCCGACTTCACGAGGTCCACGCCGGGCAGCTGCGGGACGCCGACGGTGGTGCCGTCCTCGTCCTGCACGGTGCCGCCCGCCGGCGCCGTCGCCGTGGCCGTGGCCGTGTTCTCGACCAGGCCCGCGTCGACGTCCGCCTGCGTGAGCACGTACGTCGCCCGCGCGGTGGCCTGCGCGTCGGGCGTCAGGACGCCCTCGGCACCCGGCCACGTCCACGTCAGGCGCGACAGGCCCGGCAGCGGGTCGGCGACCGCCACGCCCGCGAGCGTGACGTTGCCGGTGTTCGTCACGGTGAAGGCGAACTCCACCGTGTCACCGGCCGCACCGGTCGCACCGGCGGCCAGGGCGCCCGACTTCACCAGCGCGAGCGCCGGCGCCGCGGGGACGACGACCGTCGCGTCGTCCGTGCCCGTCGTCGTGCCGCCACCGGGCGTGGTGCCCGTCGCCGTGGCGGTGTTGCGCACCGAGCCCGCGTCCACCTGCGCCTGCGTCAGGGTCGACGTCGCGGTCGCGGTGACCTGCTCGCCCGGGCGCAGCGTCCCGGCCGCGCCCGGCCACGCGCCGAACGTCACGTCGGACAGCCCCGGCATGGCGTCGTCCAGGGCGACGCCCGTGAGCGTCAGCTGCCCGCTGTTGGTGACGGTGAACGACCACTGCACGGTGTCGCCCGCGCCCGCCGTGCCGGCCGGCAGCGTGCCGACCTTCTCGACCGTGAGGCCCGGGGTCCCCGGCACCGGGACGGTGTCGGTGTCGGAGTCCTCGACGGTCCCGCCGCCGGCGGGTGCGACGCCCGTGGCGGTGGCCGTGTTCTCGACCTCACCCGCGTCGACGTCGGCCTGCGTGAGGGCGGACGTCGCCGTCGCGGTGACCTGCTGGCCCGGGCGCAGCGTGCCCGTCGTGCCCGGCCAGGCCCCGAACGTCACGTCGGACAGCCCCGGCATGGCGTCGTCGAGCGCGACGTCCCGCAGCGTGACGGCACCGGTGTTCGTGACGACGAAGGTCCAGCGGACCTCGTCGCCGACGACGCTCGCCGCACCGCGCGGCAGCGCGCCGGACTTGGTGACGTCGATCGCGGCGGCGGCCGGCACGAGGACCGTGTGGTCGTCGGTGTCGGTCACGGGCGTACCCAGCGGCGCCACCCCCGTCGCGGTCACGACGTTGTCGACGCGGCCTGCGTCGGCGTCGTCCTGCGTGAGGACGTACGACGCGCTCGCCGTGACCTGCTGGCCCGGGGCGAGGACGCCGGCGCTGCCCGGCCAGGTGCCGAACGTGACGTCCGACAGGCCGGGCAGCGGGTCGTCGAGCGCGACGCCGGTGAGCGTCACGTTGCCCCGGTTGGTGACGGTGAACGTGTAGTCGACCGTGTCGCCGGCCGCACCGTCACCGTCGAGCGTGCCCGACTTCACGACGTCGAGCGCCGGCAGCTGCGGCACCACCACGGTGGTGGTGTCGCCGCCCGGCACCGTGCCGCCGCCCGGCGGCACGGCGGAGCCGACCACCGTGTTCGTCACGCCACCGGCGTCGACGTCGGCCTGCGTGAGGACGTACGTCGCCGTCGCCGTGACCGACTGCCGCGGCGCGAGGACGCCCGCGTCGCCCGGCCACGTGCCGGGCGTGAGGTCCGACAGGCCCGGCATCGGGTCGTCGAGCGTCACGTCCGTGAGCGTCACGTTGCCCGTGTTCGTCGCGGTGAAGGTGAACTCCACCGTGTCCCCGGCGACGCCCGTGGCCTCGGCGGCGAGCGCGCCGGACTTGACGACGGCCAGCGCCGGCGTGGCCGGCAGGTCCACCGTCTCGTCCGCCGTGTCGCTCACCGGCGTGCCGCCGGTGGTCGCGCCGGTGGCGGTCGCGGTGTTGTCCACCGTGCCCGCGTCGACGTCGGCCTGCGTGAGGACGTACGTCGCCGTCGCTGTGACGGACTGGCCCGGCGTGAGGACGCCCGGCGCGGCCGGCCACGTGCCGACCGTGACGTCGGAGAGGCCCGGCATCGGGTCGTCGACCGTGACGCCGGTGAGCGTCACCTGGCCGGAGTTGGTGACCGTGAACGTGTAGTCGACGACGGCACCCGCGGCGGCGGCGCCGCGCACGGCACCGGCCTTGGTGAGCGTCAGCGCCGGGGCGCTCGGCAGGGGCAGGACCGCGTCGTCGTCCGCCTCGACGGCGTCGCCGGACGGGGGCGTGCCCGTCGCGGTGGCCGTGTTGCGCACGACGCCCGCGTCGGCGTCCGCCTGGGTCAGGGCGTACGTCGCCGTGCCGGTGACGGACGCGCCCGGCGCGAGCTGCCCGGGCGTGCCCGGCCAGGCGCCGACGGTGACGTCGGAGACGCCCGCCATCGCGTCGTCGACGTCGACGCCGGTCAGCGTCACGTTGCCGGTGTTGGTCACCGTGAACGTGAACGTCGCGGTCTCGCCCGCGGCGCCGGTGGCGCCGTCGGCCAGCGCGCCCTCCTTGAGCAGGGCGAGCGCCGGCGCGGCCGGGACCGTGACGGTCTCGGTGTCCGTGTCGTCGACCGTGCCGCCGCCCGGGGCGGTGCCCGTGGCGGTGGCGGTGTTCTCGACGCGGCCCGCGTCGACGTCGGCCTGCGTGAGGTCGTAGGACGCCGTCGCGGTGACCGACTGCCCGGGCGCGAGGACGCCCGCGGCGCCGGGCCACGTGCCGAAGGTGACGCCGGACAGGCCCGGCAGCGGGTCGGTGACCGTCACGCCGGACAGGGTGACGTTGCCGCGGTTGGTGACGCGGAACGTGTAGTCCACGGCGTCGCCGGCCCGCTGCCCGGCGGCCGCGCCGGTCTTCACCAGCTCGATCGCGGGCCCGGCGGGCACGGCGACGGTCGCCGTGTCGTCGGTGGTGACGGGCGTGCCCGACGGGTCCTCGGCCGTGGCCGTGGCCGTGTTGGCGACGCGTCCCGCGTCGACGTCGGCCTGCGTGAGGACGTAGGTGGCGCTCGCCCGGACGGAGGCGCCGGGGGCGAGGACGCCCGGGGCGCCCGGCCACGTGCCGAACGTGATGTCCGACAGGCCGGTCAGCGGGTCGTCGAGGTCCACGTCCGTGAGGGTGACGTTGCCGGAGTTGGTGACGGTGAACGCGTAGCCCACCGTCTCCCCCGGGACGCCGGTCGCGTCGGCGGGGAGCGTCCCCTCCTTGAGGAGCGTCAGCGCACCGGCCGCCGCGACGGGCAGCGTCGTGGTGTCGTCGGAGGTGACGGTGGCGCCGATCGGGTCGGTGCCCGCGGCCGTGGCGGCGTTGTCGGTGCCGCCCGCGTCGACGTCCGCCTGCGTGAGCGTGTACGTCGCGGTGGCGGTCGCCGTCTGCGTGGGCGCGAGCTCGCCGGCCGTCCCCGGCCACTGCCAGGTCAGCGCGGACAGGCCCGCCTTGGCGTCCGTGACGCCCACGCCGGTGAGGGGAGAGTCGCCCGTGTTGGTGACGCGGAAGGTGTAGGTGACGACCTCCCCGGCACGGCCGGTCGCGCCCGCGGCGGCGGCGACGTCCTTGTCGAGGGCGATCGCCGTGAGGCCGACCGCCGACGTGTCGGTGTCCGTGAGGACGACGTCCTGGCCGACCGGCTGCGCGGTCACCGCCGCCGTGTTGACGTAGCCGCCGGCCGTCGGCGCCGGACCCTCGCACTCGTACTCGTGCTCCTCGCCCGGCGCGAGGTCGACCCCGATGCCGTCGATCTCGCACGCCTCCGCGAGCACGTCCGTCACGCGGACGCTCGCGCCGTCGACCGGCACGGAACCCGCGTTGCGGACGGTGATGGTGAACCGCGCCGGCGTGCCGGCGGTCCGCCACTGCTGGTCGGCCGTGCCGTCGAACGACTTCTCGATGCTGACGGCCGCGACCGGCACCGACAGCACGGCGGTCTGCAGGAGGTAGGAGTCACCCTCCGTGCCGAGGGTCAGGTCGACCTGCGTGTCGTTGGCGCGCACGTTCGTCAGGTCGCGCGTGATGACGTCGACGGACGTGTTGGTGAAGGGCGTGGCCGGGTTGCGGCCGTACGCGACGCCGCCCTCGGCGCGCGAGACACCGATGTTCTGGGTGCCGCCCGCGGTGCCGACTAGCCGCTGCGGGGCCGTCGGCGCCCCCGCGCCGCGCGAGACGTACTGCGCGTAGTCGCCGGTGATCTGGCGGTCGCCCTCGTACAGGGTGAAGCCCGCGCGCGTGCCGGTGCCCGCGGCGGCGAAGCCGGAGAACGACACGGACAGCGGGTCGTCGCTGCTCGCCATGCGCACGTGGCCGTCGTACAGCGTGACGTTGCGCGCCTCGGTGCCCGGGTCGCCCGGGATCAGCTCGCCGTGGTCGTAGACGACCCCGAGCGTCCAGCCGGCGTAGCAGCCGGCACCCTGCGGCGCCCAGATGCCGCCGACGGAGACGACCTGAGGCGACCCCACCGGCAGCGCCGCGAGCTGCGCGGTGACGTCGGCCGTGGAGCTGTAGTAGAAGGGCTGGCTGGTCGCGAGGGACTGCTCCGTGTGCGTCTCCGCCGGGGCGACGGTGGCGACGGGCGCGTCGGCACCGGCCTGGATCATCACCGGGGCGGTGCGGAAGTCGCCGCCCGGCCGGGTGGCGCCGCCGAAGCTGCCGCACGCGAGCTGGCCGCCGGAGAGCACGCCCGTGTTCGCGCTCCAGTACAGCTGCGCGTGCACGACGCGCGCGCCGGCCGGCACAGTGACCTGCGCGGACGAGGAGTTCGCGGCGCCGGCGGCGGTCAGGGCCGGCACGGCCTGCACGTTCGCCATCGTGAACCGGTCGTTGACGGTGTTGCTCGTGCCGGCGCCGGCGTGCAGCTGCGCGCACGTGCCGGGGGTGCCGGAGGCGACGCCGGTGCAGTCGAGCACGCCGTTGCCGACGAGCACGAAGTCGCCGTTCACGGTCTGCTGGAACCGGATGCTCATCGGGTCGATGACGGCGGCGGTCGCGGACGGGGCGACGAGCCCGCCGGCGACGAGCGCCGTGAGGACGGCGAGGAGGAAGGCGAGGGCACGACGCCCGGGGGGCGTCCGTCTCGTGGGTACGGCAGGCATGGTCACAGCACGGGTCCTTCGGTGGCGGGCGGGGGCGCTCGGGCGCGCAGGGGTACGGCGTCCGGAGCGGGCCCACTGTCGGCCGCGGGCCCACCGGGCGGACCGCGGCGCGGCCCCGCCTCACCTGCCGTCTCACCCCTCCTTCACCCCGCACTCCGGGCGAACCGGACGATGCCGACGCAGGTCGCGGGGCCGTCGTCTCAGATGGAGAGACGCTCCCGGGGCATGCTGTGCGGGTGCCCGCCCTCCCCCGCCGTGTCGTCGTGGCCGCGCTCGTCGCGTACCTCGCGGCGGTCGCGGCGGTCACGATGACGCCGGGGCGCACGTACGACGGGTCGCTCGGCGCGGTGCGGACGGTGCTCGCGTGGCTGGCGGAGCGGGGCGTGCCGCTGCCCTTCGAGCTGGTCGAGGCGGTCGCGAACGTCGTGATGTTCGTGCCGTTCGGCGTGCTCGTGGGGCTGCTGCTGGGGCTGCGGCGCTGGTGGGCGGTGCTGCTGCTGGCCCTCGCGACGACCGTGACGATCGAGACGGTGCAGCGCGTCCTGCCGGACCGGTTCTCGACCGTCCAGGACGTCGTGATGAACACCCTCGGCGGGGCGATCGGGCTCGCGCTGCTGGCGTGGTGGGCGGCGCGTCACCGGGACATCGCCGGCTGACGGGCGGCCGCGCAGCAAGATCACCCGCGGGAACCGGACGAAACGCCTCTACCGTCGCGGGATGGCACAGGGGGGAACCGGCCGGCTCGCGGCGATCGACGTCGTCCGCGGGTTCTGCATCGTCAGCATGGTGACCGGCCACCTCGCGCCGCAGAGCAGGGTCAGCTGGGCGCTGCACCAGGTGCCGGCGTTCGACGGCGCGTCGGGGTTCGTGCTGCTGTCCGGGCTGGTGCTGGGCATCGTGCAGAGCCGGCGCCTGACGACGCACGGGCTCGCCGCGGTGGAGCGCAAGAGCGCCCGGCGCATCGGCGTCATCTACGTCGCGCAGGTGTCGCTGGGGCTGCTGGCGCTCGCCGCCGCGGCCGTCGCGACGACCGAGCACCGCAACCTGCACCCGGCGGGGACGTCGACCGCGGAGGCCGTGTGGCGGGTGCTGACGCTGCAGGCGGCGCCGCCGGCGGGCAGTGTGCTGCGGCTGTACGTCGTGCTCCTGGCGCTCGCGATGGTCGCGTACGTGCTGCTGGCGCGCGGGCGGACCGCGGCGGTGCTGGCGGGGTCGGCGGCGCTGTACGGCGTCGGGTACCTGGTGCCGCACGTGACGTCGTTCCGGAGCTATGCCGGCGAGCTCGGCGCGAACTGGGCGACGTGGCAGCTGCTGCTCGTGGTGGCGCTGACGGTCGGGTGGCACTGGGCGCCCGCGCGGATCGGCGAGCGGCTGCTGGCGCGTCCGCTGCTCGTCACCGCGGTGACCGGCGCGCTGGTCGCCGCCGCGTGGGCCGGCGAGCGCGTGGCGCCGGCGCTGTACGACAAGACGATGTTCGGGCCCGCGCGGGTGCTCAACGCGTTCGCGGTGGTGACGCTGCTGTTCGTCGTGGTGTCGCGGCTGCTGGAGGTGGTGCCGCGGGCGGCGTTCCGGCCCGTCGAGGTCATCGGCACGCGGAGCCTCGACTCGTACGTCATCCAGGCGGGCGTCGCGGTGGTGGTGCCGAGCTTCGTCGTCGGCTGGACGGACGTGGCGCTCGGCGTGGCGCTGGGGACGCTGGCGCTGTGCTGGGGGTGGGCGGAGCTGCGCCGGTGGAAGCCGTGGGCGCGGACCGTGGTGGCCGCGGGGCCGCGGCCGGTCGACGTGGTGCCGGGGGTCGCGCCCGCAGAGCCGTGACCTACGAGGCGGCCGCGCAGGTGCTCGGGTCGGTGCGGTGCGCCTGTCCCACCCGGATGACGTGGTCGAGCTTGTCACGGGTCGCGGTCAGCTCGTCGAGCTGGGCCTGCACCCGGGCACGCTCCGCCAGCAGCCGCTCGTGCATCTCGTCGGTGAGGACGCCGTGCTCCATGCACGGCAGGATCCGCAGGACGGCCTTGCTGCCGAGCCCCGCGGCGTAGAGGTTCTGGATGAACCTGACCCGCTCGACCGCCTCGGGCGGGTACCGGCGCTGCCCACCGGGGCTGCGCTCGGCGACGAGCAGACCCTGCTCCTCGTAGTAGCGCAGCGCACGGACGCTGACCCCGGCCCGTGCCGCGACCTCTCCGATGCGCATGCGTCACCCTGGCCCGCACTTGCACCTGACGTCAACGTCAGGTCGTAGCGTCCCGCACATGACGACCGCACTCATCACCGGGGCCAACCGCGGCCTCGGCCGCCACTTCGCCGCCGAGCTCCTCGCCCGGGGCGCCACCGTCTACGCCGCCGCGCGCGACCCGCAGGCGATCGACCTGCCCGGCGTCCGCGCCGTCGCCCTCGACGTCACCGACCCCGACGCCGTCGCCGCGGCCGCCGCGCTCGCCGGCGACGTCGATTTGCTCGTCAACAACGCCGGCATCTCCACGGGCAGCCCGCTGCTCGGCGACCTGGAGGGCGTGCGGGCCGAGCTGGACGTCAACTTCTGGGGCACGCTCGCGATGGTCCGCGCCTTCGCCCCGGTCCTCGCGGCCAACGGCGGCGGGGCGATCGTCAACGTCGCCTCGGCCCTGTCCTGGTTCGCCGCCCCGGGCGCCGGCGCGTACGCGGTCTCGAAGGCCGCGAACTGGAACATGAGCAACGCGCTGCGCCTGGAGCTGGCCGGTCAGGGCACGCAGGTCACCTCGGTGCACCTGGGCCTGGCGGACACGGACATGGCCAAGGCGATCGCGGGGCCGAAGACGGACCCCGTCGTGGTCGTCCGCAGGACGCTCGACGCGGTCGAGGCGGGCGACCTCGAGGTCGTCGTCGACGAGTGGAGCGCGATGGTGAAGGCCTCGCTGGCCGGGGACCCCCGCGCCTTCTACGACCGGTTCCTCACGGCCTGACGTCCGCCGTCGCCGCCCGGTCACCCGCCGGGCGGCGACGCCCGGCGGGTGACACGGCCTAGATGCCGACGGCGTCCTGGATGGGGCCGAGCGCGAAGTAGACGACGAAGGCGACCGCCGCGACCCACATCAGCGGGTGGACCTGGCGGACCTTGCCGAGCGCGATCTTGAGCACGACGAAGGCGATGAACCCGGCGCCGATGCCCGTGGTGATCGAGTACGTGAACGGCATGAGGGCGAGCGTGAGGAACGCGGGGATCGCAATCTCGGGCGACTTCCAGTCGAGGCCCGCGACCTGCGTGACCATGAGGAAGCCGACCACGACGAGCACGGGCGCGGCCGCCTCGGACGGGACCATCGCGACGAGCGGCGACAGGAACGTCGAGAGCAGGAACGCGATGCCGGTGACGACGGACGCGAGGCCCGTGCGGGCGCCCTCGGCGACGCCGGACGTCGACTCGACGTAGGCGGTGTTGGAGGACACCGAGCCCATGCCGCCGGCGACGGCGCCGAGCGAGTCGACGAGCAGGATCTGCTGCGAGCGGGGCGGGTTGCCGCCCTCGTCCAGCAGGCCCGCCTCGGAGCCGACGGCGACCATCGTGCCCATCGTGTCGAAGAAGTCGGCGAGCAGGATCGCGAAGACGAGCAGCGCCACCGCGAGGAGGCCGATCTTGCCGACGGCGCCGAACAGCGAGAACTGACCGAGCAGGGACAGGTCCGGCACGGACGCGACCGAGTCGGGCAGCGCGGGGACGTTCTGGTGCCAGCCGGTCGGGTTCTCGCCCTGCGCCGAGTCGCCGACCTTCGCGACGGCCTCGACGACCACGGCGAGCACGGTGGTGGCGATGACGGCGATGAGCAGGCCGCCGCGCACGCGCCGCGCCATGAGCACGATCGCGAGGAACAGCCCGACGACGAAGACGAGCGACGGCCACCCGGCGAGCGAGCCGCCGATGCCGAGCTCGAGCGGCGTGCCGCCGCCCTGCCGCACGAAGCCGGCGTTGACGAAGCCGATGAGCGCGATGAACAGGCCGATGCCGACGCCGATCGCGACCTTGAGCTCGCGCGGGACGGCGCGGAACACGGCCGTGCGGAACCCGGTCAGCACCAGCACGGTGATGATCAGGCCCTCGAGCACGACGACGCCCATGGCGTCCGCCCACGACACGTCGGGCAGCGACGCGACGGTGAACGCGACCACGGCGTTGAGGCCGAGGCCCGCGGCGAGCGCCAGCGGGAAGTTCGCCACGAGACCCATCAGCACCGACAGCACGCCGGCGACCAGCGCGGTCGCCGCCGCGATGAGCGGCAGGTTGCTGCCGTCGCCCGGGCCGCCGCCGAGGAACTCGCCGGTGCCGTCCGGCACGAAGCCGAGGATGAGCGGGTTGAGCACGATGATGTAGCTCATCGTGAAGAAGGTGACGAGGCCGCCACGGACCTCGGTGCCGATGGTGGAGCCGCGCTCGGAGATCTTGAAGAAGCGGTCGACCGCGTTGCGGGGGGCTGCGGGGGACTCGACCGGCTTCTCCTCGGGGGGAGTGGTCGCCATGGGGCGCAGTGTGGCAGAGGCGTGTTTCCGACGGTCGACGCGTCCGCGTCCCGAGTCCGCCGCCGAGCCCCCGAGCGCTTCTACGCGTCCTCGTCTCACCATGCGTCACATCACGGGGTGATTTCACCTCGCGTTTCCGACGGGTGCGCCATCTATGGGAGTGAATGTCCGGTTTTGGCCCCCTGGCCTGGACCTCTGCCCTGTTAGCGTTTTCTCGCCGGCTGGGGTGGAATGCAATTCGCATCACGCGAGGGGGAGCATGAGCGCCATGGTGGGGGCAGCCGCGCACGACCTGAGAGAGGCCGCGGCGCCGGCATCCGGGACCCCGGCGAGCGCACCCTCGCTGCACTGGGCCCGGTCGTACGCCGACCGCGTCGCCGTGACGGACGCCCTCGCGCTCGCCGTCGCCCTGGCCGTTGCCTACGCCGTGCGCTTCCCGCTCAACGGAACCGCCGCGGTGGTGTCGGGCGAGTTCTCCCCGAGCTACCTCAGCCTCTCGGTGGTGCTGTTCGCCGCCTGGATGGGCGCGCTGACGTTCGGCCGCACGCGGGATCGGCGCCTCGTCGGCTCCGGCCCCGGTGAGTTCACGCGCGTCGCCCAGGTGACGTGGCACCTGTTCGCGACCGTCGCGATCATCGGCTTCCTCTTCCGCATGGACATCGGCCGTGGGTACCTCGGCATCGCGGCTCCTCTCGGCCTCGGCCTCGTGCTGGCGGGCCGGCTCGCGTGGCGCACGAGGCTGCACGCGCGCCGCGACGCCGGCGCCGACCGCTCGGCCGTCCTGGTCGTCGGCCCCCGTCGCAACGTCGCCACCCTCATCAACGAGTTCCACCGCAACCCGCGCGCGGGCTACCAGGTCACCGGCGTCTGCCTCGTCCAGGAGGACGCCCGTCCCCTCCCGCACGCGATCGGCGGTGTCCCGGTGCTCGGCGCGCACACCGACGCGGCGGACGTCGCACGGCAGCGCGGTGTCGCCGCCGTGGCCGTCGCCGGCTCCTACTCCATGTCAAACGAGGAGGTGCGCGCGCTGGCATGGGACCTTGAGGGCAGCGGCGTCGACATGGCCATCACGTTGAACCTCACCGACGTCGCAGGCCCGCGCGTGCTCATGCAGCCGGTCAACGGCCTGCCTCTGGTCTACGTGGATGAAGCGCGCTTCACCGGCTCCAAGTACATCGTGAAGTCGCTGTTCGACTGGTGCGGGGCGTTCCTCATCACCGCCGTCATCTCGCCCGTCCTCCTGGCGCTCGCCCTGCTGGTCAAGCTCACCAGCCGCGGTCCCGTCCTCTACAAGCAGGAGCGGATCGGCAAGGACGGCCAGCCGTTCTACATGTACAAGTTCCGCTCCATGCACGTCGGCGCACACGAGAGGCTCGCGGAGGTGCTCGCCGCCGAGGGCGTCACGGAGGTCGGGGTCTTCTACAAGCCGAAGAACGACCCGCGCGTGACGACGGTGGGCCGGGTGCTGCGTCGGTACTCCCTCGACGAGCTGCCGCAGCTCTTCAACGTGCTGCGGGGCGAGATGAGCCTCGTCGGTCCGCGGCCGCAGATTGAGGCAGAGGTCCGCACGTACGACCGCGCGGCCAACCGGAGGCTCCGGGTCCGCCCCGGGCTCACGGGGCTGTGGCAGGTGTCCGGGCGCTCGAGCCTCGACCCGGAGACGTCGATGCGGATGGACGTCGCGTACGTGGAGAACTGGACGCTGTTCGGGGACGTCATGATCCTCGCGAGGACCGCGCGGGCGATGGCGACGGGCGACGGCGCCCGGTGATGCCGCACCGGACGACGTCGCAGCGCACCGCGACTCGCGTGACGTGCATGCTGGCACGGTGACTGCCCGAGCGGGAGCAACTCGACCCCTGGCCCGCCTCGCCGGCTTCGCTGCCGTCGCGATCGCCAGCGCGGTCGTGCCTCTGCTGTCCGTCCCTGCGCTGACGGCGTCGTACGGCGCCGACGGCTGGGCAGCGGTCGCCACGGGCATGTCGGTCGGCGCGGCCGCGGCCGTCGTCATCGAGCTCGGCTACGGACTCACGGGACCGCAGATGGTCGCTCGCGAGGGCCCGCGCGCACGTGCCGCGACGCTCGTACTGAGCGCCTGGACCCGAGCGATGCTCTTCGTCCCCGCCGCCGCCGTGGCATCCGGCGTCGCCGCCGCGGTGGCCCCACATCACGGCGGCGCGGCCGCCCTCATGGCGGCGGCGGCAGCCGCACAGGGCATGGCGACGGTGTGGTTCTACACGGGCACCGGACGTCCCCACCTCATCCTCGCGTGCGACATCGCACCGCGGGTCGTGGCCGCCGGCGCATCGGCGCTCCTGCTCACGCACGGGGCTCCGTTGATCGTCCATCCCGCGCTCCTGCTCGGCGCATCGCTGGTCGCCGTGTGCGTCGGGGTGACGGTCGCCGTGAGGGGCACCGGCGTGCGCCGCCGCATCCGGCCGCGCCGCTGCCTCCGGGTGCTGCGGATCCAGTCGCGCGTGACGACGGGCAGGCTGGCGAGCTCCGTCTACATCGCGCTGCCCACCGCGATGGTGGCGACCGTGGCGCCGCTGGCGACGGCGACGTTCGCGTCCGTGGAGCGTGTGCAACGGCTGGTCCTGGCTGGACTCGCCATCCTCCCGGGAGCGGCCCAGTCGTGGGTGGGCTCGGCCCAGGACCGGCGGGAACGGACGCGGCGCGCATGGCGTGCGACGGGCGTCCTCGTGCTCACGGGAGGAGTCGCGGCTGCCGCGCTCGTGTTCGCCATGGACGCGATCACCCTGCTGCTCTTCCAGGGCACGGTCGAGGTCGATCGCAGCCTGGCGCTTCTCAGCGCCGCTGTCATCGTGCTGACGTCCGCGTCGCGGGGGGTGGGCGGCCTGGTGCTCGTCGCCATGCAGCGTCCCCACAAGGTCGCGGACGCGGCGCTCGGCGGCTCCGCGGTCGGCGTCGTCGCGATCCCGGTCGCCGCGCGGGCTCTCGGCGCAGCGGGCGGCCTCATCGGCGAGGTCGCCGCGGAGCTGGCGACGTTGACCTCGCTCTGCGTGGCGGCGCTGCGACGGGGAGACAACCGCGCCGCCGACCGGCGGCGAGAGCGTTCTGCTGCACTGCACGGGTGACACGAGCGAGACCGGCGGGAATCGTCGTCCGACCTCTTTACTATGCCTCGGTGACACGCCTGGAGACCGAGCCCCGCAATCCGGCCGAGGGCGGGTCGGACGTCGCCCGACTTGTCTGGATCGACGTTCTTCGTGGGGCGGCCGTCTTTCTCGTCATAGCGACGCACGCGATCGACGCCGTCATCCAACGCACGGGCGACGCCCCTCAGGCCCTCATCTTCATCGGGGACGCTCTCGCGCCATTCCGGATCCCGACGCTCATGTTCCTGTCCGGACTGCTCCTGCCCAGGTCGCTGAGCAAGCCGGCCCGCGTGTTCTTCACCGGCAAGCTCCGTGCCATCGGGTGGCCGTTCCTCGTGTGGACCGTCGTCATCCTCGCCGCGACCGGGAAGCTCTCCCTCAAGCGGCTGCTCGTCAACGTCGTCACGCCCGAGACCGTGCTGTGGTACCTGTGGTTCCTGCTTGCCGCGTACGTCGTCGTCTGGCTCCTGGACGTCTGGCGCGTGCCTCTCGCTCTACCCATCGCGGCATTTGCGGTGCTTGCCGCGCTCGACGTCGACCTGTATCGCTTCTCCCGGTTCTTCTACCTGCTGCTCTTCTTCGTCGCCGGTCTTCTTGTGGTGCGGCATCAGATGCGCGTCAGCGCGTGGACCCGCTCGCGGAGGGTCATCGCAGTCGCCGCGACGCTCGCCGTCGCGACGGCCGCACTCAGCGCCGCGGGCGTCGAGGTCCGCTACCAGCTCGCGTTCGCCCCCGGCGTCATGGCCGGTGTCATGGCCTTCGCGGCGCTCGCCCGACGCGTCGCCGGCCGGGCGGCTCGCGTGCTGCAGGCCCTGGGACGCGACTCCCTCGTCTTCTACGTGACTCACTGGCCGGTGCTGTGGCTGTCCGTCGGCGGCGTCGTGCTCGCCGGCACCGGACCGTGGCTCGCATGGTGTCTCGGGATCACGGGTGCGCTCGCCATCGGCGCGCTGGCGGCGACGTGTCGACGCCGGAACAGGTGGGTCGACGCCCTGTTCACACCGCCGCGCGTGCGCCGGCGTGTCGCCGACTGAGGGAGCGGTCGCACCGACGCGGCCTGCCGTCACGGCGCACGCCCGTCGCCGCTTCCGAACGGCTCAGACGTGCGCCTCGAGCGCGTCCACCGCATACCGGCACACGGCCTCGAAACGAGGCGCCAGCGCGGCGACGGAGAAGGTCCCGACCGCCCGTGCGCGCGCGCGGGCGCCGAGCTCGGTCCGGTACCGCGAGTCGGCCAGGCGGCGCATGGCGCCGACCAGAGCGGCCCGATCGCCGGGCTCGAACAGGTGGCCCGTGTCGGCGAGCGCCCACGCGATCGGCCCGATGTCCGAGGCGACGACCGCCTTGCCCGCCATCATCGCGTCGATCAGCTTCGCCGGGAGCTGCCCTCGCGACCACGGCGTCAGCAGGCTCGGGAGGGCCACGATGTCCGCTCCCGCGATCAGTGCGGCGCCCTCCGCAAGGCTGGTCGTCCCGACCCAGCGCTCCCACGGGCGCGCGTCGGCGGGCGGGGCCGCCGTCACGACCAGCTCGAAACCCTCCCCCGACAGCTCGTCGACGGCGGACCTGAGCAGGTCGATGCCCTTGTGTGCGTGGGGGGTCCCGACGAAGGCCACGGTCAGTGGCCCGGAGCCGTCCCTGTGCCCCGCGAACGGCTCGTGGTGACGCGCGTGCGGGATCACCACCCCGCCGTAGATGTCACCCAGCACGGGGCTGCTCACCATGGACGGGAGCGTCCGGGCGAGACGCCCCATGCGCCGCAGGTCCCTCTGCCGACCGCCCTGCAGCAGCAGTCGGCCCAGCCGCCGCACCGGACGCTCCCACACCGTCTTCGACTCGACGTCCGGATCGTCGACGTCGGCCACCATCGGCTTGCCGAGCTCCCGAGCCCACGCGTGCGCGACTCCGAGCGAGGTTGGGAGCGGCTTGACGGCGATGACGAGGTCGCAGTCCCGGAGAAAGGGCTCCGGGGCGGCCCTCGTCGGTGAGGCGTCGATGAGGGTGCAGGTTTTCGCGAAGGGGTCTGACGTCAGCGGCGCCCAGACGTGCGTCCCGCGGGTCGAGTAGACGCGCGCGTCCCACCCCAGTTCGCGCGCCAGGAGCCAGAGGCAGTACGTGCGTCCCAACGAGTTGGAGTCCAGATCAGGGGTGAAGAAGGCGATTCTCACGCGCGGTCCCCTTCCGCTGGAGCGGGGACGACGGAGGGCTCCGGGTTGGGCGGCCCGGCGGGCACCAGGAACCGAGGAGGCGGCGCGAGGCCGGGCCGGGCGGTCGCCTCGACCGTCGGCGCACGCTCCGGTCGGTGCAGGACGATGGCGGTCACGGCGACGCCGACCGCCGTCACGAGGAAGCGTCCCTGCCCGAGGTACAGGATCCGCGACATCTCCAGCAGTCCGACGAACACGACGGCGTACCCGATGAGTCCCGCGACGCGTCCCCGCGCCGCAGCGGCGTACAGGGCGCCGACCGCCAGGCCGATCGCGAGGAAGTACAGCACCATGCCGACGTAGCCCAGGTCCGCCGCCACGACGAGCACCGTGCCGGTGTTGACGAACTCGACGCTGCCCTGCTGGGCCACCTCGCCCGCCCACCACTCGCCCACCGGGACGCCTCCGATGCTCGGTTCCCCGAACACCCTGCGGACGACGTCGCCGACGATCGGCGCCTCCCACAGCCCCTGGACCGGGTAGTACGCGATGTGAGGCCTGTCGTGGGCGACGTTGTAGTACAGCGCGCTGTTGTTGATCGACGTGGCGTAGTACCCGATGAGCCGAGACGTCACGTACTGCGTGAAGGTGCCGTGGCTGCCGTCGTTCCGTGCCGCCCAGCTGCGCGTGTACTCGAAGACGGCGAAGGTCGCCCACAGCGCCGGCACGGCGAGCAGCGGCAGGGCACGCGCCGTCAGGCGCTTCACGCGCGAGCCGGCACCGGCGAAGAGCGCGTGCAGCAGGAGGACGGGGATCACCACCTCGATGAGCGCGAGGCGCTCGCCGTACAGGAGCGCCCGCCCGAGCGACAGCGCGACGACGACAGGGAGCACCCATGCGCGGCTCTGACGGCCGGCCTTGCTCAGGACGACCGAGATGCCGGCCACCACCGGGGCGAGCTGCGTCAACGTCGTCACACCCGCGACCGGCGCGCTGACGTCCTTCAGGTTCGAGACGGCTCCACGTTCTCCGGCGAGCACGTCGAGCACCAGTGCGGCGCTCGCACCGGTCCGCACGGCGACCAGCACCCACAGCACGTACGCCGCGACCACGAGCGAGAAGAAGGTGATCTGCAGCGCCCTCAACCGGCGGACGGCGGTGTCGGAGAGGATGACCCGCGTCGAGGTGGCGCCGACGGTCCGCAACGTCAGCACGAGGATGCCGACGCACATCGCGAGCACCCCGACGACCGCTATCCCGAGATGCTCCGTGAGGAACGCCGGGCGGACGCCCCACTCCGTGAACTGGTCCTCCGGCAGCGCCCACGTCCACGCGGCGACCAGCGCGCCGAAGACCAGCACGGGGAACACCGGGTTCGACCACCACCGCAGTTCCAGTTGGAGGACGGCCGGGCCCTCGTCGCGCGCGCGATCAGGCACGTCGCACCTCCTCTCCCCGCCGCACCTCCGCCGTGAAGGCGAGCAGCTGCGCCGTCCGCCGGTCCCAGGCGAACGCGCGGGCGTGCTCGCGTCCCGCCGCGTTGGCCGCCCGCTCGGCGACGGACGCCTGCACGGCCGCGGTGGCCTCCGCGGGCGTGCGGTACAGCTTCACACCGGGAGCGTGCCGTGCAGCCAGCGTCGGCGTGCGACGGGCGACGACGTGCAACCCGGCCGCCAGGTACTCGTAGAACTTCATCGGGCTGCGGCCCGCGTTCAACGGGTGGTCCGAGGTCGGCAGCAGGCCCACCGACGCGGACGCGAGGACCGACGGCAGCGCGTCGTACGGCACCGACCCGACCAGCTCGACGTTCGGCGGCAGCGGACCGTCCGGCGCCTGCGCGACGGGACCGACGATCCTCACCGGCACGTCGGGTACCGCGCGCGCCATCGTCTCCACCGCGGTCCAGTCGAACCGTGCGTCCACGGCGCCGACGTACACCAGTCCCTCGCGCCGCTGCCTGCGCTCGACGGCGAATCGCTCGAGTTCCACGCCGTTCTCGAGCACCAGCGTGGGCGTCGAGGCAGGCACGCCGAGAGACTCGAGCACGGTCGTGGAGGTCGCCACGACGGCATCCGCCCGGGCCACCAGCCACTGCTCGCGGCGGCGCAGGAGGCCACCGGGGTGGACGTCCGTGGGGCGGTAGACCACCAGGCGAGGCGCGAGCCGCTCCACGACCGGGGCGAGGAGCGGCTGGTCGACCAGGACCAGGTCCGGCTCGCCGAAGCCGTGGCGCCGCGCCAGCCGCGCCGCCGCGGCCACACCGCCGCCGTACCGCATGGGCACCACCGCCTGGGCCACAGCGTGCAGTACCCCCTCGCCGTCCCGACGCGGTCCCTCGGCCGCGAGCCGTCGGCGCGCCGACACGGTCGGCTCGGTCGAGTGGCGCGCGCGCAGCGCCTGCGCGTGGGAGAAGGACGTCGACAGGTGCAGGACGTCGGCGCCGGTACGGGCCAGCTCGCGGGCGTAGTGGTGACTACCGACCCGGAACGTGCCCGCGTCCACGGCGTGACTCACGAGCAGGACCTTCACGACGCCGCCCCGCGCCGTGCGGCCGCCGCGCGCAACTCGTCCACCAGGCCGGCACGCACGGACGGCATCGTCTCGAGGCGGGCGAGCAGGCAGCGGTCGTAGTCCTCGCGCACGGTGGGGTCGGTGAGGAGCGCACGGGTGCGCTCGGCGACCTCGTGCGGGACGAGACGCGTCGCCCCGACGACGTAGTCGTCCAGCCCGAGGTCGGCGAACGCGCCGTAACCCTTCCGCTCGTAGGCCAGGTGGACCACGTAGTGGCCGGCCTGCATCGCCATGAGCGCACCGTGCAGCCGCATCGCCACGACGACGCGGCGGGGCGTGCCGCCGCCCAGCAGCTCGTCGCGGTCGACGATGCGACGCGGGCGCAGCGAGGTCATCGCCGACGTGTCGTCGTTGCCGCCGACCCTGCTCTGCACGTACCCGTCGAACACCGCCAGCTCCCCCGCGAGCCGCTGCACCGGCTCCGGCAGGGCGCCTCGCAGGTTCCGCACGGAGAGGACCGGCACATCGACCACCGTCTCGGGCCGTCGTGGGCGGTAGGTGCCGACACTGATGGCCAGGTCGGGCGAACGACGCGGCCGCGCCCGTGCGACCTCGGCCATGCTGCGGTCGTCCCGGACGTAGACGGCGTCCACGCGCTGGAGCAGGCGTGACACCAGCGGCGCGGACGGACCGCGCAGCGGCCCGATGCTTTGCGGGAGGTACACGACGCCGGTCCCCCGGCGAGAAGCGGCGACCAGCTGCGGCCCGTGGACGAGCCCCGCCTTCAGCGCCTCGACGAGGTGCCCGGCACGCTGGTAGCCGCCACCCACCGCTACCACGAGGTCGTACCCGCCGATGCCGCGCAGCGTCCGGACGTACTGCGGCTGGTAGCCGCGGCGGCCCGGCTGCGAGCACACGAAGCGCACGTCGTCGCGCGTGAAGGACTCGGGGCGGGATGCCACCACGGTGATGTCCACGTCGCCGAGCGCCTCGCGCACCAGGTCGACGGTGGCGTCGACGAGGAAGCCGTCGCCGGCGTTCTGGGCGCTGTACGCGTGCAGGACCAGTACTCGCGCCATGCCCGCACCTTCTTCGTGTCGCCCGGCGCCACGGCCGGCTCGTCTTTCGTCCGTCACCGTGCAGCCTCGTACACCTCGAGGTGCCGCCGCGCGCTGGCCTCCCAGGAGAAGTGCGCCGCCCACAGCGGCCCCTCGGCGCGGCAGCGCTGCGTCCACTCGTCGTCGGCCAGCGCCTCGGCGACGCCGGCTGCGACGGCCGCCGCGTCCAGGCCCGCCAGCATGCGCGACGGCCCGCTCACCTCGACCAGCGAGCCACGGTCCGACGTGATGACCGGAGCGCCCGCTGCGAGTGCCTCCACGACCGGGAACCCGAAGCCCTCGTACAACGACGGGAAGACGAACGCGGTGCAGGCCTGCATGAGGGCGACGCGGTCGCTGTCGGACACGAAACCGAGGTACGTCGTCCGCGTGCTCGCGGCGATGGCGCGCATCGACTCCTCGTGGTTCCAGGCGGGCTTGCCGGCGATCACCAACGGGGGCAGGCCGGCGTCGAGCTCCACCGCGCGCACGAGCTCGACGAGATTCTTGCGCGGCTCGACGTTGCCCAGGTACAGCAGGAAGTCGGGAGGCAGGCTCGCCCGGACGGCGTCCGAGAGCGCGGTCGGCGTCGCGTACGTCGCGTGGTCGATGCCGTGCGGGATCACCGTGACGTCGCCGCGGTCGACACCGAAGACGGCCGCGATGTCGTCGGCGCTCGACTCCGAGACGGTGACCAACCGGTCGACGCTCCTGATGGCCCGCGACACGCGTGCACGCCAGACGCGCTCCTGCGACGGCGTCCGGGCTGTCGAGATCCAGCGGCTGGCGATGCCGTGCACGGTCAGCACCGAGGGTGTCCGCGTGCTGATCAGGGGTCCGGTGTCGCTCGTGTAGTGCAGGACGGCCTTCTCCCGGCGGAGCCCCGTCAGCGTCTCCAGCGCCAGGGTGGCGGCGGGCGTGGCACCGTACGGCATGGCGTCGACCTGGACCCCGAGGCGCCGGAGGTGGGACGCCAGCTCACGGGCGTACGTGGTGTTGCCCCCGACGTGACGTTCCAGGATCCGTCCCGGCATCAGGACCCTCATGCTGCGACCACCTTCTGGTACATGCCCTGCACGGCGACGCGCTGGCGGAGCGGGTTCATCTCGGACAGGACGTCGTGACGCGTCCGCATCGCGCGCTGCCGCGCCGCGGGATCGGTCATCAAGCCGTGCACGGCGTCGAGCGCCTCAGCAGCGTCGACGACCTGCGGCACCGGCGTGCCTGCGAGGGCGGGAATCCGCCGCGCCACCACCGGGAGACCCGCCGCCAGCGCGTCCAGGACGCTCAGGGGGAACCCCTCGTAGGCGGCGCTGTGCAGGTAGACCCCGCACCGTCCGAGCTCACGGGCGAGCGCGTCCTCGTCGAGCCACCCGGTGACCCGGACGCCCGCCTCGCGCAGACGTCCGACGTCCGTCGCGCCACCGCCGCCGATCCACACGAACTCGTAGGGCAGACCTCGCTGCTGCGAGAGGCGCGCGACCGCGGCGAAGAACGTCGGGTCCTTCTGCGGTCCCACCCGGCCCGCCATGGCGACGCGCGGCGACGGCTGCGCCGAGGTGGCGGCCGGGGCGACGCCGACGGGGATGGACGGCACGTTGGGGACGACGTGGCGCGGAACCCGCCGTGACAGGCGTGCCGCCTGCCGTCCCTCGTCCTCGCTCAGCACGGCGTAGGCAGCCGTGGCCGGAGCCAGCGCGCGCTCGACCGCGAGTGCGAGCGCACGGGTGGGCCGCGCCATGGTGGGCGCCTCGAACGCGAAGGCGTGCGGCTGGTACACGACCGGCGCCCCGCGGACGACGCGCGCCAGCACTCCCGCCCAGCTGGAGTGCGCGTGGACGAGATCGGGTCGCAGCGTCAGCAGCACGTCCCGGAGAGCACGCACACGCGACCACGTACCTGCGGGAAGGACGTGGACGGATGCGTAGACCCCGTCCGGCGCGTCGTTCCCCGACGGCCAGAGGACGTGGTGCTCGTACGAGGTCGCGTTGCTCGCGACTGCCACCATCGCCTTCGGGACCCCGCCGCCGAGGCACTCGGTGACGTGCAGCACGCGTGCGGTCGTACTCATCGCGGGACCACGGTGCGCAGGAGGTGCTGAGAACAGCGGTCGACCAGCATCAGCCGCGCAGGTGCTGGGGCGGGAGACCGCGGCGGTCCCGGAGGGCAGCCTCCGTCATGCTCTCGCCCGGCCACAGGGCCGTCGCGCCGGTCGCCGTGGTGACGGGCGCACTCGCGGTGCCCGCGGTCGTGGCCTCGCCGGCCGACCCACCCTTCCTGGGCAGCACGCCGCGCCCGCGCGTCTTCTTCGCGACCGGGGTCTCGGTGCCGTAGCGGTAGTACTCGTAGCGTTCCCCGTGCTTGCGCGGCTCGCGGTTGACCACCATGCCGAGCACCCGGGCGTCGACGGTCTTGAGCGCGCTCAACGAGCCCGCGAGCTGATGGCGCGTGATCTTGCCCGCGCCCACGACCACCAGGGCGCCGCCCGCGAGCCGGGCGAGGATCGCCGCGTCGGTCACGGGGAGCAGGGGCGGCGTGTCGAGCAGGACGATGTCGTACTCGGCAGTCAGCTTCGACAGGAGCTGCGACATCGCGCTCGACCCGAGCAGCTCACTGGGGTTCGGCGGGACCTGGCCCGACGGCAGCACGTGCAGCATCCCGTTGCCCCAGGGCTGCATGAGCTGGTCCACGGGCGCGCGTCCGATGAGCGCAGTCGTCAGGCCGACCGCGCCCTCGATGCCGAGGTACTTCGCGACCGTCGGACGCCGGAGGTCCGCGTCCACCAGCGCCACGCGGGACCCGGCGTCGGCGAGGGCGATGGCGAGGTTGATCGTCGTCGTCGACTTGCCCTCCGCCGGCAGGGACGACGTCACGACGATCGAGTTCGACCGGTCGGACACGTCGAGGAACTGCACGTTCGTGCGGAGCCGGCGGAACGCCTCGGCACGGATGCTGTGCGGATCCGATTGCACGATGAGCGGGTGCGCACCGGCGTCCTCGTCGAACGCGATCGTGCCGACGACCGGCGCGGCCGCGAGCTGTGCGACCGTGTCCTCGTCCCGGACACGGGTGTCGAGCATCTCGCGGAGCACCGCGGCGGCGACACCGGCCACGAGACCCAGCGCGAGACCCAGCGCGAGGTTGAGGCGCGTGCTGGGCGACGAGGGGTCGGTCGGCGCCGCAGCGTCGCGGACGACCGTGAGCTTCACCGGGGAGGGGCTGCCGTCGGTCGGCTGCTCGAGGTCCGTGACCACATCGGTCAGCTCGGTCGCCACGGCGTTCGCGATGGCCGCGGCGAGCGCCGGTGACTCGTCGGACACGTTGATGTTGATGAGCGACGTGTTCAGCGGCGAGTCCGCCGTGACCCGCTCCGCCAGCTCGTCAGCGCGGGTGTCGAGGCCGAGGTCGTCGATGACCGGCCCGAGAACGAGCGGCCCGGTCACGAGTCGGGCGTAGGAGGCGACCTGCGCACGCGTGAAGTTCGCGCCCTGCAGCATGTCGCTCGTCGTGCCGCCGCTCTGCACGGAGACGTACAGCTGCGTGGCGGCGGTGTACATCGGGGTCGCCGCGGCGTTTAGGCCGATGCCACCGAGCACGCCCAGCACGGTGAGCGCCGCGATCGAGATCCAGCGCTTCCTGAGGATGGCGACGTACGCGCGAAGATCCATCACTGCTTCCGGTCGGGAGGAGGTCTTGAGTGCGTCGGCCGGACCGACGTCGACGCCGGTCGCGCCCAGGTGCGCGGGCGGACCCGTCGACCATACGTCCCGACACGACGAGCGGGAGGGCCCTCACGACAGTGCGCGAGGACCCTCCCGCTCGAGGTACGGCTGGTGCTGCACGCCCTGTGTCAGGCGCGCACGTCCTGACGGCGCTTGTTGGCGACGACGAGCGCACCGGCGCCCGCGGCGACGAGCGCACCGGCGCCGAGCGCGATCGGGAGTGCATTGGAACCCGTGGCGCTGAGCTGGCCGGCAGCCGCCGTGCCCGCGCCCGCACCGCCGGCAGCGGCGCCAGCCGCGGCCGCGACGGTGAACGTCTGCGTGCTGAGCACAGCACCCGAGACGCCGTCCGTGACGACCGCCGTGTACGAGCCGGCCTGCGACAGCGTCACCGTGAACGTGGCAACGCCGTTGGCGGCCGTCGTCTTGGTGGCGGAGCGCGTACCGGCGATCGAGATGGCGGAGTCGGGGATCGACGCCGGGTTCGACGTGATGGTCAGGTTGACCGGCGTGTTGCCCGGGCCCTGGACCGTGATGGTGAACGACTCACCGAGCGCGGGCGTCGTGTCCGACGCCGTGCCCCGGTTGGTGTAGTCGGCTGCGCCGTACGCGAACGCAGCGGTCGGCGCCAGCGCGAGGGCTGCAGCGGTGACGGCCGTGGCGACCGTGCGGCGGATCTTCATCGGAACTCCCCCGAGTACGTGGAACCGCCCGAGTTCGAGCGGCGGTGTTCGAAGGCTAACCGCTGGATCCGCACGAGGAAAGCGCGGAGACATTAGCGAAGCCCGACGCCGTGGGGGTCGCCCGCAAGAGCACGTCGCCGCTTTGACCAGGGCCGGAGGTGATTTTAGCGCTTATTGTCCGTTTCTGACCCGGTTCGAACACCCACGTCAGGGAGGCCACGCTGAGGCCTTCGTGGACCTGCGCATGCATCTGGCCTGGTTGTCCGTCAACGAGCACGTCCGCCATCTGGGATCCGGTCGGGAGGTACAGAAGCAGATTCGTCTGAAATTCACCCGCTTGCACGATGCGCTCGGTCCCGACGAGGTACTCAGGGAGGTCGGCGGCGTCTGCAGGCGCGGCGTAGGTGTACTCGAGCGCGAGCTCAAGGTCCTGGCCGCCGTCGGGTCGGCATGTCGCGGCGGTCACCCCGCCCTGCACGTCGAGGTAGTACCCGACTTTCGCCTGCGTGCCGTCGTTGAGAAAGGCGCCGACCACCGGCGACGTCCCTGCGGTGCCGCGCAGCTCGCCGGACAGGACGGTCCCCTGCACGACCGCCTGCTCGTCGGCCTCCGCGGACCACACCATCAGCCGGCCCTGCCGCGCAGCCTCGGCCAGCGCGTCGACCGCACCGGCCGGGTCGCCCTGCCCACCCGCGACGGCGGCGAACACCGCCGCGGCGGTCGACGCGAAGAACGCGTCCTGCTCCTGCGGGCTCTCGATGTTGAGGTACACCTGGTTGAGCAGGGTCGGCACGACGTCGTCGGCCGTGAGGGCGCCGCCGTCAGGCAACGGGACGGGGCCCGTGGCACCGAGCACGAGAGCAAGCGTCCCGGGATCGACGGACAGCACGCCGTCGACCTCGCCGCCCACCTGCTGCGCCCAGATGGCGCGGGCGATCTGCGCCGACCGCGGGAAGTCGGGCGTGAAGTTCACGTCGCGCATGTCGGTGGCGAGCAGCGGGCCGAACAGGTCCTGCTCGGCGGGCGTCAGCTCGACCACCGGCTGCTCCAACCCGGACAGCTCACCGCCGGTCCGCTGCTCGACCACCTCGAGCCGCCCGTCCTCCGCGCGCAGCAGCAGCACCGCACCCGCGATCCCACCCGTCGCGCGGGGCTCCGCGTTGTTCTGCACCAGCACGAGGTACTGGCGCGGCCCCTCGGCACCGAGCATCGCCGGCAGCAGCTGCACGGCCTTCGACGCGGTCGAGATGTCCGCGGCCACGCCGGCGAGGCGGCCGCGCAGCTCCTCGACGGGTGCGGCCACCATCGCGACGAGGCCGTCGGTGTCCACCGCGTCGAGCTGCTCGACCGAGGCCCGCACGGCGGTGTCGGCACCGACCACCTGCGGCGCCACCGCGGCGATCGGGTCCAGGTCCAGCCGGCCGTCCACCGGTGCGAGGGCGGTCGGGTCGACCACCGTCGTCGCCTGCACCAGCGGCGGCAGCGCGCGCTGCGCGAGGCCGTCGACCACCTGCGCGACCGTCTGCACGGCCTCGACATTGGGGCCGGCCCACGGCAGCGCGCCGGCGAGCGACCACAGCGGACCGTCGGTGCGCTCGCGCGCGTCCTGGGCGTTGCGCTGCAGGTCCGGCACCACGACCTCCGCCGCGGCGACGTCACCGGCGGCGACGTGCTCCTGCAGGCGGGCCACGTCGGCGGCGGCCGCCTCGAGCGAGTCCCGCGCCTTCAGGGCGTCCATGGCGAACCACGCGCCGGCGCCGAGCACGAGCACCGCCACGCCCGCCGTCACCAGCAGGATCGTGCGCAGCCGCCGTGACGACCCCGCCGACGAGCGCCTGCGCCGCTTGCTGCTGCTCGGCCGCCGCCCACGTCCTCGACGCGCGCCGGACGTCGGTGCCGCGGGCCTCGCCGCCGGTATCGGCTGCGTCCCCCACTGCTCGCCCCACCCCGGATGTGCCACGCGCCCCGTCCCCCACCGTCGACCGTCCGCGTGCTCCGAACGGGGGCACGCACCGCCCGCGATGCTAACCGTCCGGCAGGATGGACCCCCGTGACCACGCCTCCCGACCCCGCTCGCATCCTCACCGTGTGCACCGGGAACATCTGCCGCTCCCCCGCCGTCGAGCGGCTGCTGCGTCAGCGGCTGGCGGGTACGGACGTCGTCGTCGAGTCGGCCGGCACGCGGGCGGTCGTCGGGTCGGGCGTGAGCGCGCCGATGGTGCCGCTCATGGCCGCCGTGGGCGCGAGCGCCGACGGGTTCGTCGCGCGGCAGCTGACGCCGGCGGCGCTGCGGGACGTCGACCTCGTCGTCACGCTCACGCGCGGGCACCGGTCCGCGGTCGTCGAGCACGCGCCCGCCGCGGTGCGCCGCACGTTCACGCTGCTCGAGCTGGCGCGGCTGCTGCAGCACGTCGACCCTGCCGCCCTCGCGGCCGCCGGTGCCACGCCCGGTGAGCGGGTGCGCGCCCTGCCGGCGCTCGCCGCAGCCGTACGGCACCTCGCAGGCGGCGGGGACGACGACGTCGTCGACCCCATCGGCCAGTCCGACACCGTCTACCGGGCGTCGTTCGACGCGATGGCGCCCGCCGTCGACGCGCTGGCCGCCGCCCTGACCTCTCCCGGGCGCTGACGCCCCCGCACTACCATCAGCGGGTGCGCTCACTCCTCGACGTCCTCCTGCACCCCCAGCGCACACCGCCTCCGCCGCTCGACGTCGACCTGGCCCGCGTGATGTCCACCGGCACGGTCGTGTGGGCGCTCGCGCTGCTGGTCAGCACGGCACTGTGGGCGTTCGGGGTCGCGACGGGCCTCACCGTCGCCGTGTGCGTCGCCGGCACGATCGTCGGCATCGTCGGGGTCGTCTGGTCGCGGGGGCACCTGCCGCTTCCGGGCACCGACCAGCCCGGCACCGACCAGCCCGGCGGCCGGCGCGAGGGCGTCGACGCCGCCTGACAGCCCCCGGCGCGTCGCCGCGCCAGCGCAGAGCCGCCCCGACGAGGGCGGCTCAGCCCAGGAACACCTGCGCGCACAGCCACCCGCGCGGCCCCGACGTGCAGCCCACGCCGATCTGCCCGTACGAGGCCCGCAGGATGTTCGCCTTGTGCCCCGACGAGTTCATCCAGCCGGTCACCGCTGCCTCCGCGGTCGGGTAGCCGAGCGACAGGTTCTCCCCCACCGTCCCCGACGGGCAGGCCGCGAGGATCGGCTGCAGCGGGTCGTGCTCGAACCGGCCCTCCGCCACCAGCACCGCCGTGCGCGCGAGCGCCTGCTGCGCCGCGCACGCCGACACCGACAGCTCGCCGAGCCCGGCGGCGCGACGCTCCGCGTTCGTCAGCTCGACGATCCGGGCGGCCATGGCGTCGGCCGGTGCGGACGCCGGGGCGGGGGCGGGCGCGGCGGCCGGGGCCGCGGCGGCCTGCTGCCGACGGGACTCCGGGGCGGGCTCCGGCGCCGGCTCGGCGGCGGGTGCTGCGGGGGCCTCGGCGGCCGGCTCGGGTGCGGCGGCCGCCTCCGGGGTGACCGTCGGCTCGGGCGGTGCGGCCGTCGGCGTCGGGGCGGCGGTCGCGGAGGCGGTCGGCGACGCCGTCGGCGTGGCGGTGCGCTCGGCGCTGCGGGAGGCGGCGTCGGCGCCGCGGTCGTCCACCTCGACGGCCGCGATCACCGCGACCGGGGCCTGCGCACCCGGCGCGAGCGCGACGACGGCACCGGACGCGAGGACCAGCGCGCCGACCGGCGCGAGCAGCCGCGCCCACGGCCTGCGGCGCCGCCGGCGCTGCTGCCAGCGTCGGATCTCGCGTCGGCGGACCACGGGGAGCTCAGGCACGGCGGTGACGTTACCCGAACGTGACCTTTCGGGGTCAAACGGACAGGTCAGGTGCGCAGGGCAACGTCCGCCGGCACAGCCGTGACCCAGCACAGCCGTCGCCGGCCACGGCCCCCGCGCCTCAGCAGCACCGCCCCTGCGGCGACCGGTCCTGCCGGTCCGTGCGGTCGCGCCAGAACTCGCGCGCCGTCATCACCCCCGGGTCGCCCGGCGCGCGCCCGTGCGCGGCCTCGTGCTCGAGGTACCGGTCGTAGGCGTCCTCGCCGAGCAGCGCGCGCAGGAACCGCACGAGGGCGTGCCGCCGCGTCGTCGTCCCGCGCGTCGTCGTCCCCCGCGCCGTCGTCCCCCGCGTCGTCGTCCCCCGCGTCGTCGTCACCCGTGCCCCCCGGACCGCACGCGAGGGTGCGCCTCCTCGTGCTCGCGCCACCGCGCCTCGAGCTCCTTCTCGGGCGGCGTCGGCAGGAACCCGGCGGGCGCGAAGATCCGCGACGGCGTCGCCGGCACCTCCGCGCTCGGCGCCCCGCCCGACCGCACCGACCGGTACGTCGCCCACGCGGCGGTGAGGATGACGACGATCGCGAGCGTCACGAACAGCACCGACAGCACGCCCTGGATCATCGTGTTGCGCACCACCGCACGCATGGCCTCGACGCTCGTCGCCGTGCCGAAGCTCGTCTCCCCCGCGTCCAGCGCGTCCCGGAAGGCGCGGTGCTGCGCGAAGTACCCGATCGCCGGGACGGGCGAGAAGATCTTCTGGAACGACGCCGTGATGGTCACCGCCGCCGCGAACGCCAGCGGCAGCAGCACCACCCACAGGTACCGGGCCCGGCCGTGCTTGGCGATGATCGCCATGCACACCGCGAGCGCGATGGCCGCGAGCAGCTGGTTCGCGATGCCGAACAGCGGGAACAGCGTGTTGATGCCGCCGAGCGGGTCGGTGACGCCCATGAGCAGCACCGCGCCCCACGCGGCGACCATCACGCCCGTCGCGATCCAGGCCCCCACGCGCCACGACGTGTCGCGGAACCGCGGGACCACGTTGCCGATGCTGTCCTGCAACATGAACCGCGCCACGCGCGTGCCGGCGTCGACGGCGGTGAGGATGAACAGCGCCTCGAACATGATCGCGAAGTGGTACCAGAACGCCATCATCCCGGAGCCGCCGACCACCTGCTGCATGATGTGCGCGAGCCCCACCGACAGCGTCGGGGCGCCGCCGGTGCGGGACACGATCGTCTCCTCGCCGACGTCGCTGGCGGTCTGCTCGAGCATCTGTGGCGTCAGGTCGACGCCCGTCAGGCCGAGCCCGTTGACGAACGCGACGGCCCCCTCCACGGTGCCGCCCGTCGCGGCCGCCGACGCGTTCATCGCGAAGTAGATGCCGCGGTCGATCGACAGCGCCGCGACCAGCGCCATGATCGCCACGAACGACTCCATGAGCATGCCGCCGTACCCGATGAGGCGCGTCTGGCGCTCCTTCTCGACGAGCTTCGGCGTGGTGCCCGACGCGATGAGCGCGTGGAAGCCCGACAGCGCGCCGCACGCGATCGTCACGAACAGGAACGGGAACAGCGACCCCGCGACGACCGGCCCGGTGCCCGTGCTCGCGAACTCGCTGACCGCGGGCTGCTCGAGCACCGGCCGCACGATGACGATCGCGACGGCGAGCATGACGATCGTGCCGATCTTCATGAACGTCGACAGGTAGTCGCGCGGCGCGAGCAGCAGCCACACCGGCAGGACCGCGGCGACGAAGCCGTAGACGACGATGCCCCACGCGATGGTCGTGCGGTCGAGCGTGAACAGCTCCGCGCCCCACGCCGTCTCGGCGATCATCCCGCCGCCGACGATCGCCGCCAGCAGCAGCACGAACCCGATCACCGACACCTCGGCGACCTTGCCGGGCCGCAGGAACCGCAGGTACACGCCCATGAGCAGCGCGATCGGGATCGTCATCGCCACCGAGAACACGCCCCACGGGCTCTCCGCGAGGGCGTTGACGACGACCAGCGCCAGGATCGCGACGATGATCACCATGATGACGAGCGTCGCCAGCAGCGCCGCCGTCCCGCCGACCACGCCGAGCTCGTCCCGCGCCATCTGCCCGAGCGAGCGGCCGCCGCGGCGCATCGAGAAGAACAGCACCAGGTAGTCCTGCACCGCACCGGCCAGCACGACGCCGACGATGATCCAGATGGTCCCCGGCAGGTAGCCCATCTGCGCCGCCAGCACCGGCCCGACCAGCGGCCCGGCACCCGCGATCGCGGCGAAGTGGTGCCCGAACAGCACGCGCCGGTCCGTCGTGACGAAGTCCTTGCCGTCCGCGGAGTACTCGGCGGGCGTCGCGCGCCGGTCGTCCGGGCGCAGCACGTGCTTCTCGATGTACCGCGAGTAGAACCGGTACGCGATGAGGTAGGTGCAGACGGCCGCGAACACGAACCAGATCGCGTTCACCGTCTCGCCGCGCACCACCGCGATGACCACCCACGCCACGCCGCCCAGCAGGGCGATCGCCGCCCACACCGCGATGCGCAGCGGCGTCCACCGGCGGTGCTCCGCCTCGACGGCGTCCACGTCCAGCGCCACCGGCGGCAGCGCCGGGTCCTGCTCCAGCACGTTCCCGTCGCGACCGCGTCCGCGCGCGGGCCCCCTGCGATCGGCCATGTCATCTCCCCCTCGAGACCGGCTCTGCGTCTCGCACAGTAGCGAGCGGGGGCGGATGCGCGCGGTGGGAGCGGGGTGGGCGTGGCGGTGCTCAGCCGAGCAGGACGTCGAGGACGACGTCCGGGCGGCCCGGCTCGACCAGCAGCGCCTCGAGCGCCGCGCGCAGGTGCCACGCGCCGGCGGCCGCCGCCAGGCCCGCGGCGAGGCCGGCCAGGTGCACGGCGTGCACGCGCGCGTCGGCGCCCGCGCCCTCGACCCACCACTCGACCGGCTCGCCGTCGACCGTGAGGTCGTCGTGCCGCTCCCAGACCGCCGGGACGCCGGTGAGCAGGTCCGCGACCGCGTCCGGCACGGGCTCGACGTCCCCGGGCTCGTCGACGCGCCCGTCCGCGGACTCCGCGGCGCGGGGCACGTCGAGGCGCGCGGCGACGCGGGCGGCGTCGGCCCCGGGCGGGACGGGCACCACGGCCCCGAGGTCGCGGCGCTGCCACCACGCCGGGCCGTCGGCGACGACGGCGGACGACGCCTCCGCGACGACGGCGTCCGCGGGGCCGGTCAGCGCGACGACGACGTCCGGGGCGAGCGTGCCCGGGACGTCGTCCGCCGCCCACGCCCGCCACACGGCCGCCGCCACCGTCGGGGGCACGCGCGTGCCCGGCGGCCCGAGCCGGTCGAGCACCTCGTCCCAGTCCGCCGGGCCTAGCTCCGCCAGCGAGCCGACGCCGCCGAGCGCCCGCAGCACGTCCGGGTCCAGGTGCGCGTACGCGCGCGGCACGGGCGGCAGCATGCCCGCCGGCGCGTCCGACCCCGCCAGCGCGAACACCGCCGGCAGCGACGGCTCCACGCGCGTGCGCAGCCACCACGCGGCGTACGACGGCAGCGGCGTGCCCGCACCCTCCGCACGGACGGGCGTCAGCAGCGCCGCGCGCAGGTGCGGGCGGGACGCCACGTGCACGAGCACGTCCGGCCACGCGTCCTCCGCGACGGCGTCGAGGTCCGCGACCGCGTCCACGTCCCCCACGTACAGGCCCGCGCCGACGGCGTCCGCGAGGTGGTCGACGTACTCCGTCCAGCCGTCCAGGGACGCCGCGGCGAGCGCCGCCGGGTCGTCCGGGTCGTCGTCCGCGAGCACGCCCGTGACGACGTCCGGCACGCGCGTGACGACGAGGTCTGCGCGCACGCCCACCGCCGTGAGGACGGCGGGGCCCCAGCGGTCGACGACGTCGAGGGCGACCGGGGCGAGCACGCGGTCGTCGAGCAGGGCGGCCGCCGGGGAGCCCGGCAGGACGAGGCCGTGCGCGGGCGACGGCTCGCCGTCGGCGGCGGTGAGCGTGAGCAGGCCGAGCCAGGGGACGGCGTCCGGGGGGACGACGTCGTGGGCGGGCGTCTCGTGGGTGCGGGCCGTGTCGTCGCGGACCGCCGGCAGGGCCGCGACCAGGTCGAGGACCGCGTCGGTGACGCGGCGGGCGTGGTCGAGGTCGTCGTCGTCCGCCTGCGCGAGGACCGCGGCGCGCACGGCCGGGTGCGCGAGCAGCGCCGCCGCGTCCGGCTGGTCCGCGCCCAGGCGCACGAGCAGCGGGCGGGCCGCGCGCGGGTCGACGACGCGCAGGCCACCCGCGCGGAGCACCGCGAGGGTGTCCGGCGCGAGGGCGTCCGCGAGGTCGGCGTCGAGGACCACCGTGCCGCGCGCGCCCCGGACCGTGCGGCCGTCCGCGAGCGGCACGGGCAGCGCGCCCAGCGACTCGCGCGTGCGTGGGTCGGCGGCCGCCGGCTCGAGGGCGTCGTAGAGGGCCGGCCAGTCGACGCCGTCACCCGCGGGCAGGTCGTCGACGACCTCCGCGAGCGTGCGCTCCTCGACGCCGAGCGCGCGGGCGGCGGTGCGGCCGGCTTGCGGGACGTCGACGAGGCCGGCCAGGACGGTGCCGAGCGCGCGGACGGCGGCCGGGTCGGTGAGGTCGCGCACGAGGGTGGCGTCGCGCGGGGCGACGAGGGAGGTGTGGGGTGCGGGAGGCGCGTCGGCGGTCGCCGGGGCGGGCGTCGTGGGTGCGGGTGGCGCGGGGTCGGGCGTCGCGGGGTCGGGCGTCGCCGCGGTGAGGAGCGGCGTGCGGGTCAGCGCCGCGACGGCACGCTCGCGCAGGGCCGCGTCGAGGGGGCCGTCCGGCAGGCCCGTCGGGACGAGGTCGAGGACGTCGCGACCGGCGGCGGCGAGGTCGCCGAGGAGTGCGGCGTAGGCGTCGGCGGCGTGGTCGAGGACGGCGTCGGTGAGCGGGCCGGCGGCGACGTGCCGGCGCGAGGGGTCGAGCGGCAGCGTCGCGACGAGCAGCGCCGGCAGGCCCAGGGGCTCGTCCGTGGGCGTCGGCGCGTGCACCACGCCCGGCGGGCGCACGCCCGAGCCGTCGCGGGGCACCGCCCACGTGACGCGCCAGCGGCGGGCGCTGCGCTCCTCGACCGGCCGGTCGGCCGTCAGCGCCAGCGGCAGCTCACCCTCGGCCGTGCGGACGTGCCAGCGGTCCGTCACCGCGGCGAGCCGGCGCGGGGGCGCGTCGTCGTCCTCGACGACCACCTCGACGAGCGCCGGCAGCGCGAGCAGCAGCGCGTCGCCGACCTCGGCGAGCAGCGCGCGCACCGCGTCGGCCGCGGCGGCGTCACGCAGCGTGAGGACGACCGCCGTGTCGTAGCCCGCCGGCGGGCGGGCGTCGGACTCCCACGGCAGGCGCAGCGCCGGGAGGGACCGCTCGCGGCGGTCGACCTCCGCGGCCAGGTCGGGGCGCCCGTGGGACGCCTCGCGCGCGGCGGTGTCCGCGAGGGCGGCGCGGGTCGCGTCCAGCGAGAACCGCACCGCGCCCGTGGTGGAGGCGACCGCCACGTCGTCCGCGACCGCGCGCACCGCCGCGAAGCCGACGCCGAACCGCCCGACCGTCGACGGCGCCGCGTCCCGCTTGGCCGACGCGCGCATCGACGCGAGCGACGCCACCCCGGCGGCGTCCAGGGGCGCGCCCGTGTTCGCGGCGACGAGCTCCGCGACGCCGGTCGGACCGGTCGACAGGCGCAGCAGCAGGCGCCCCGGGACGCCCGCGCGGGCCGCCGCGTCGGCGGCGTTCTGCGCGAGCTCGACCACCACGCGGTCGCGGTAGTACCCGCGGGCGTGGTCCTCCTCGGTGTTGGCGTCCTCGCGCAGGCGCGCGGGCGACGCCCGCCACGCCTCCAGCACCGCCGCGCGCAGGGCGGCGGTGCCGAAGACGTCGGCGGTCACGCGGAGGTGGGTGCGTCGCCGCCGTCGGGGGTCTCGTCGGCGGGGGCCTCGTCGGCGGGGGTGGCGACGCCGGTCGGGGCGTCGGTGGGGCTGTCCTCAGCGACGGCGTCGTCGGCGGGTGCGCCCTCGGCGACCGCGGACTCGGCCGGCGTCGGCGCGGCGGCGTCCTCGTCGGCCGGGACGTCCTCCGTCGCGGGCGTCTCGCCCTCGGGGGCGGGCGCGGTCTCGCCGGTCACCGCGTCACCGGCCTCCTGCGCGGGGGCGGCGGGCGTCGGGACGTCGTCCGACGGCGCCTCGTCCGTCAGCTCGTCCGTCGGCTCGTCCACCGGCACGACGACGACCGGCTCGGGCTCCGCCGCAGCGGCGCGACCGCGGTCGACGACGTCGATGCTCGTCTCGTCGATCAGCGGGTCCGGCGCGGGCCACTCCGACGGCACCGGCTCGACGTCGGTCTCCGAGTGCGCGCCGCAGCCGTGGTCGAGGCTGACGACCTTGCCGTCGTCCGGCGACCACGCGTTCGCGCACACGCCGAACACCGTGCCGAGCGACCCCTGCAGCTTCACCAGGAACCCGCACGACGCGCACGCCGCCGCGGACGCGACCGCACCGGCGCTCGTCGGCCCGCGGGACCCGCGGTACCAGCGCTCGGCGGCCTCGTCGCGACCCTGCGGCGACAGCACCCGCACGCGTGCGAGCGCGAGCTCGTCGATCGCGACCTCGTCGAGCTCGGGGTCGCCGGTGGGCGTCCAGCCCGGCTCGAGGCGCGGGTCGTCGGGCCGGAACGGCAGCACGTCGCCCGGGCCGATGTCGCCGGGGCGCAGGCGCTCCGACCACGGCACCCACGGGCGCGGCAGGATCGCGTCGTCGCCCGGCAGCAGCTCCGCCTCGCACACCGTGGCGGTGCGGCCGCGGGGCACGCGCGCGACCGTCACGGTCCACGCCCACCCGCGGTACCCGCGCGCGGTGCACGCGAACCGGTGGGACACGAGCCGCTCCGACTCGCGCACGGCGCCGAGGTACTCGCCGACGTGCGTCGGCTCCTCGGCGATCTCGACCGCGACCTCGCGCGCGAGGTCGACGGCACGGTCGAGGACGGCGTCCTTCGTCGCGGCCACGTCAGGCCTCGAGCTTGTCCGCGACGGCGCGCAGCAGCGTGGCGTACTGCCCGGCGCGCGCCCCCTCGGGGTACCGGCCGCGACGCAGGTCGTTGCCGACCTTGTCGAGCACCTTGATGAGGTCCTCGACGACCACGGCCATCTCGTCGGCAGGCACGCGCTTGGCCTTCACGACGGACGGCACGGGGTCGAGGACGGTGACCGAGAGCGCCTGCGGGCCGCGCCGGCCGTCGGCCACGCCGAAGTCCACGCGCGTGCCGGGCTTGGGCGCGGTGACGCCCGCGGGCAGCGCGGACGCGTGCAGGAACACCTCGCCACCGTCGTCGCTGGCGATGAAGCCGAAGCCACGCTCGGTGTCGAACCACTTGACCTTGCCGGTGGGCACTGCCGACTCCTCGGAAAAGACGCGCGCGCCCACGGCACGTGGACGCACATCCAGGCTACCGGCAGGCGCACGCGCATAGGGGACGTGCCCGCGGGCGCGCGGACGGCTCCCGTGCGGATGTCGGCGGCGGATGTCGGTGGCCGGTGCTGGACTGTGCCGGTGGAGGTCACCCGGGTGGACGCGGACGAGCCCGTCGCCGACGGTGCCCGCGCGCGGCTGCTCGAGCTGCGCGCCGAGGCGGCCGACCGTCTCGCGTCGCTGGGTGCCGCGCGCACCGACGTGGTGGACGCGGCGCGCGGCGCCAACGTGGACGACGAGCACGACCCCGAGGGCGCGACGATCGCGTTCGAGCGCGCGCAGCTCGAGGCGCTCGCGGCCGACGCGGGGCGGCGGCTCGTCGAGGTCGACGCGGCGCTCGCCCGGCTCGACGCCGGCACGTACGGGACCTGCGCGGTCGGCGGGGAGCCGATCGACGCGGGCCGGCTGGTGGCGCGGCCCACCGCGACGACGTGCGTGCGGCACGCGTCGGGGTGACCGGGGCGGCGGGTGCGGCTCAGCCCTCCGCGAGGCGGTCCAGCGCGAGCGCGGCGAGGAGGGCCGAGCCGGCCGCGAGCGCGTCGTCGGCGAAGCGGGCGCGCGGCGAGTGGTTGTACGGCGCGGTGGCGGGGTCGTCGTCGTGCGGCGTGGCGCCGACGAACACGAACGCGCCCGGCACCTCCTGCAGCACGTAGCTGAAGTCCTCGGCGCCCGGCACGGGTGCGTCGGCGGTGACCCACGCGGCGTCCCCGAGCAGCGCGCGGCTGACCCGCTCGGCGCGGTCAGCCTCGTGGGCGTCGTTGGACGTCACCGGGTAGCCGCGCTCGTAGTCGACGGTCGCGGACAGGCCGTGCGCCGCCGCGACGTGCTCGGCGAGCCGCGCGATCCGGTCGGGCACCACCGCGTGCGTCGCCGTGCTGAACGTGCGGACCGTCGCCTCGATGTGCGCGTCGTCGGGGATGACGTTGTCGCGGTTGCCGGCGCGGACGTGCCCGACCGTGACGACCAGCGGGTCGAAGACGTCGAACTGGCGCGTCACCATCGCGTGCAGGGCCAGCACGATCTCGGCGGCCACGGGCACGGGGTCCTGCGCGAGGTGCGGCTTCGAGGCGTGCCCGCCGCGCCCGTGCACGGTGATGCGGACCGTGTCGGACGCCGCCATCATCGTCCCCGGCCGCCCGGAGACGACGCCCGCCGGCAGGAGCGACGACACGACGTGCAGCCCGTACGAGGCGACGGCCCGCGTGCCGGCGGCCTCGAGCACGCCCTCGTCGATCATGAGGCGCGCGCCGTGCCAGCCCTCCTCGCCCGGCTGGAACATGAGGACGACCGACCCGGCGATCTCGTCCCGCCGCGCCGCGAGCAGGCGCGCCGCGCCGACGAGCCCCGCGACGTGCAGGTCGTGCCCGCACGCGTGCATGACGCCCGGCCGCTCGGAGGCGAAGTCCTCGCCGGTCTCCTCGGCCACGGGCAGCGCGTCCATGTCGCCGCGCAGCAGCACCGCCGGGCCGGGGCGCCCGCCGCGCAGCACCGCCGTGACCGACGACAGGCCCCGGCCGGTGTGCACCTCGAGCCCGAGGTCCGCGAGCGCGTCGAGGACGAGGCGCTGCGTGTCGGGCAGGTCGAGGCCGATCTCGGGGACGCGGTGCAGCGCGTGGCGCAGCGCCGCCGTGCGGGGCAGGTCCGCCAGGGCGTCGGCGCGCAGGGCGGCGAGGACGTCGGCGGTCACCGCCGTGCCGGTCGTGCCGGTCGTCCCGGTCGTGCCGCCCGTGCCGCTCGTGCCGTCCGCACCCGTCGTGCCGGTCCGCTCGTCCACGTCTGCCGCCTCTCCTCGCCCGGTCGTCCCACCATCCCACACGGCCCACCGCGGGACCCGGGCCGCGCGCCGGGCTGCAGACGCCGCGGGCGGCCCACCCCGGCGCGCGAACCGGCCGTTGTGCAGCCGTCCCGGCTCCGGAAGCTGCACAACCACCGGTTTGACGGACACCCGACGCGTCGACCCGCGGCTGACCGGCCACCGGACCGAGCAACCCGCGAACCGGCCGTCGTTCAGCCAACCCGGCCTCGGACGCTGCACGACCACCGGTTCGACGCGCTGCCGACGCGTCGGCCCCCGGCCGACCGACCATCGAACCGACCCCGCGCGCGAACCGGCCGTTGTACAGCCGTCCCGGCCCCGGAAGCTGCACAACCACCGGTTCGACGGACGCCCGACGCGTCGACCCGCGACTGACCGGCCACCGGACCGAGCAACCCGCGAACCAGCCGTCGTGCAGCCAACCCGGACCCGGACGCTGCACGACCACCGGTTCGACGCGCCGCCGACGCGTCGGCCCCCGGCCGACCGACCATCGAACCGACCAGCCCACGAATCGGCCCTTGCGCAGCGATCCCGGCCCTGGAGGCCGGACCACCAACGGTTCGACGGGCCGCCGACGCCTCGGCCCCGCAGCCGACCGGCATTCGGACCGACCAGCCCACGAACCGGCCCTCGTGCAGCGATCCCGGACCCGGACGCTGCACAACCACCGGTTCGCGGGCCGCGTCGACCCGGCGACGGGGCAGGTCAGGGGCCGTTGCGGCGGTGCGGGGTCCGCCGCGCTCGTATCGTTGTGCGGATGGCCACGTTCTCCGGGTACCTGCGGGCGCGCAGCGACGACGACCTCGTCGCCCTGCTCACGCGCCGTCCCGACCTGGCCACGCCGTCGCCGGCGACCCTCGCGTCGCTCGCCGCGCGGGCCACGAGCCGGTCCAGCCTGGACCGCGCGCTCTCCGGCGCCGACGGGCTGGTGCTGCAGGTCGTCGAGTCGGTCGTCGTCCTGACCGAGGACCCGCAGGCACCCGCGCCGAGCCCCGGCGACGTCGTGCGCGCGGTCGGCGCCGACGCGGACGACGACGCCGCCGCGGCCGTGCACCGCGCCCTCGGCACCGCGGTCGACCTGGCGCTGCTGTGGACGGACGACACCGGCCTGCACGCCGCGCCCGGCCTGCCGGACGCCCTCGGCGCCACCGTCGCCGGCCTCGCGCCCGTCTCCGAGCGGCGCCGCACGGGCGTCGACGCCCCCGCCGACCCGCGGGCCGTGCTAGCCGAGGCACCGCCCGCGGCAGGGCAGGTGGTCGACGCGCTGCTGTGGGGCCCGCCCGTGGGACGCGCCCCGGCCGGCGGCCCCGCGGCGGACGCCGTCGACTGGCTGGTGCGGCAGGGGCTGCTCGTGCGCGGCGACGACCGCCACGTCCTGCTGCCACGGGACGTCGCCCTGCTCCTGCGCGCCGGCCGCACGCACCGTGCACCGGCGCTCGCGCCGACCGCCGCCGCCGACGCCCCCGTGCGCCCCGCCGCGCTGGTGGCCGCGGAGTCGACGGCCGCCGCCGAGCGGACGGTCCGGCTCGTGCGCCAGCTCGTGGAGCTGTGGGAGCAGTCGCCGCCGGGCGTGCTGCGGGCCGGCGGGCTCGGCTCGCGCGACCTGCGGCGCACCGCGCAGGCGCTGGACGTCGAGGACGGCGACGCCGCGTGGCTCGTCGAGACCGCCGGGTCCGCCGGTCTGGTCGCCGACGACGGCGAGGAGACGCCCGCGTTCGTCCCGACGATCGAGTCGGACGTGTGGGACGCCGAGGACGTGCCGCACCGGTGGGTGCGGCTCGCGCGGGCGTGGCTGCTCTCGGCCCGGACGCCGTGGCTCGTCGGCGAGCGCGACGAGCGCGGCACGCTGCGGGCGGCGCTCGACCCGGAGCTCGCGCGGCCGTGGGTGCCGCGGCTGCGCCGCACGGTGCTCGACGTCCTCGCGGACCTGCCGCCCGGCACGTCGCCCACCGCCGACGACGTGCACGCGCTGCTGCGCTGGCGGACGCCCCGCGCCGTGCCGCCGCGCGCCGCGGTCGACGCCGTGCTCGACGAGGCCGGTCGGCTCGGCGTGCTCGGCGCCGGCGCGCTGTCCGGTGCGGGCCGCGCGCTGCTCGCCGAGGACGCCGCGCTCGACGGCGGCGACCCCGCCACCGCCCCCGACCCGGCCGCGGCGCTCGCCGCCGACCTGCCGGACGCCGTCGACGAGGTGCTGCTGCAGGGCGACCTGACGGGTGTCGTCCCCGGGCGGCCGAGCGCCGCGCTCGAGGAGCTGCTGGAGAGCGTCGCGCGGGTCGAGTCCCGCGGCGGCGCGGTCACGGTCCGGTTCACGACGGAGACGGTGCGCCGCGCGCTCGACGCGGGCGCGTCGGCGGACGAGCTGCTCGCGCGGCTGGGCGCGGCGTCGCGCGGACGCGTGCCGCAGCCGCTCGAGTACCTGGTCCGGGACGTCGCGCGCCGGCACGGACGCCTGCGCGCGGGCGCCGCGTCGGCGTACGTGCGGTCGGACGACCCCGCGCTGCTCGCCGGCCTCGCGGACGACCCGCGGCTCGCCGGCCTCGGCCTGCGCGCCCTCGCGCCGACCGTGCTCGTCGCGGACGCCACGACCGCCGAGCTGCTCGAGGTGCTGAGGGCGCGCGGGCTGGCCCCCGTCGCCGAGGACGCGCGCGGTGCCGTGGTGCACGCGCTCGCCCCGGCACGGCGCGTGCGGGGACGGGCCGCGGTGCGGGCGCGCCGGCGGGCCGCCGACGGCGGCGCGGTGCACCAGCCGGACGTGCGGGCGCGCGCGGCGCGGGTCGTCGAGGTGCTGCGCCGGGCCGACGCGAGCGCCGTGGCGGTCGCCCCGGACCTCGAGCCGGGCGGGACGCGCGTCCCGCCGGCCGGGGCGCGGACCGGGCGGGTGCTGGGGCGCGGGCGTGCGGCGGACGCGGACGGCGCCGGCCCCGCGCCGGACGCTCCCGCGGACGCCACCACGGCACCGGCCACGACCGCGCCCGGCACGACCTCCACCGGCTCCCCCGCACGCGCGTCCGCCGGAACAACCGACCCCGCCGACGCGTTGCTGCTCCTGCGCGAGGCGGCCCAGGCCCGCAGCCTCGTCTGGGTCGAGCTCGTCGGCCCGGACGGCCGGTCCGACCGGCGGCTCGTCCGGCCGCTGCGCGTCGAGGGCGGCCGGCTGCGCGCGCTCGACCCGCGGCGCGAGGCGGAGCTGACCGTCGCGGTGCACCGCATCGCCGGCGTCGTCCCCGCCGACGGCCCCGCCTGAGCCCCGGACCGAGCACCGAGCCGAGCCCCGACCCGACCACAGCCCCGAGCGACGAGCGCCGCCCGACGCGCGTCCGACCACCCGTCGTCCCCCGGACGGCGACCCGCCCGACCGAGGAGGACCCGCGTGCCCGACGGCCCGCTCATCGTCCAGAGCGACAAGACGCTCCTGCTGGAGGTCGACCACGACCAGGCGGACGCCTGCCGCCGCGCCATCGCACCCTTCGCCGAGCTCGAGCGCGCGCCCGAGCACGTGCACACGTACCGCCTGACGCCGCTGGGCCTGTGGAACGCGCGCGCCGCCGGGCACGACGCCGAGCAGGTCGTCGACACGCTGCTCGAGTACAGCCGCTACCCGGTGCCGCACGCGCTGCTCGTCGACGTCGCCGAGACGATGGCGCGCTACGGGCGGCTGCAGCTGATCCAGCACCCCGTGCACGGGCTCGTGCTGCACGCGCTCGACCCGGCGGTGCTCGTCGAGGTCATGCGGTCCAAGAAGACGGCGGGCCTGCTCGGGGCGCGCGTCGACGACACCGACGTGATCGTGCACAAGTCGGAGCGCGGGCACCTCAAGCAGGTGCTGCTCAAGCTCGGCTGGCCCGCCGAGGACCTCGCGGGCTACGTCGACGGCGAGGCGCACCCCATCGCGCTGGCCGAGGACGGCTGGTCGCTGCGCCCGTACCAGAACCAGGCGGTCGAGAACTTCTGGCACGGCGGCTCGGGCGTCGTCGTCCTGCCCTGCGGCGCCGGCAAGACGCTGGTGGGCGCGGGTGCGATGGCGAAGAGCTCGACGACCACGCTCATCCTCGTCACCAACACCGTCAGCGCGCGCCAGTGGCGCGACGAGCTGGTCAAGCGCACCTCGCTCACCGAGGACGAGATCGGCGAGTACTCCGGCACGCGCAAGGAGATCCGCCCCGTCACGATCGCGACGTACCAGGTGCTGACGACGAGGCGGAAGGGCGTCTACACGCACCTCGAGCTGCTCGACGCGCGCGACTGGGGCCTGGTCGTCTACGACGAGGTCCACCTGCTGCCCGCACCGATCTTCCGCATGACGGCCGACCTGCAGGCGCGCCGCCGCCTGGGCCTGACCGCCACGCTCGTGCGCGAGGACGGCCGCGAGGACGAGGTCTTCTCGCTCATCGGCCCCAAGCGGTTCGACGCGCCGTGGAAGGACATCGAGGCGCAGGGGTACATCGCCCCGGCGGAGTGCGTCGAGGTGCGCCTGACGCTTCCCGACAACGAGCGCATGCTCTACGCGACGGCCGAGCCGGAGGAGCGGTACCGGCTCGCCGCGACCGCGGGCGGCAAGGAGCGCGTCGTCGACCAGCTCGTCGCGAAGCACGCCGGCGAGCCGACCCTCGTGATCGGCCAGTACCTCGACCAGCTCCACGAGATCGCCGAGCACATCGGCGCCGACGTCATCACCGGCGAGACGCCCGTGAAGGAGCGGCAGCGGCTGTTCGACGCGTTCCGCCACGGCGAGATCACGAAGCTCGTGGTCTCGAAGGTCGCGAACTTCTCGATCGACCTGCCGGAGGCGTCGGTGGCGATCCAGGTGTCCGGCTCGTTCGGGTCGCGGCAGGAGGAGGCGCAGCGGCTCGGGCGGATCATGCGCCCGAAGGCGTCGGGGAAGACGGCGCACTTCTACACCGTCGTCGCCCGCGACACGGTCGACCAGGAGTTCGCGGCCCACCGGCAGCGCTTCCTGGCGGAGCAGGGGTACGCCTACACGATCGTCGACGCGGAGGACCTGGGCGTAGCGCAGTGAAGGGTGGGGGCGCCCCCGGCGCACCCGCCCGCAACGAAGCGCAGCCCAGGCCCGACCACAGGCACAGGGACCTTGGGGTCGCCCAGTAGATCCCGTCCTCGAACCGGCCGTCGTGCAGCATTTCCTCGCCGGGATGCTGCATGACGGCCGGTTCGTCGTCCCGGCGGCGAATGCGGTCGCGTCCGCGGCGCCGGGCGTGCGAGCGTGCGGGTGTGCACCTGCGTGACGCGACCGACGACGACGCCGACCTGCTCGTCGACCTGCTGGTCGAGGCGTTCAACTGGACCGGTGAGCCGCGGTTCACGCGCGACGACGTGCTGCGCGACCCGCACACGGCCCGCTACCTGGGCGGGTGGCGACGGCCGGGCGACCTCGGTGTCGTCGCCGTGGCGGACGGCGCGCCCCTCGGCGCGGTGTGGGCGCGCGCGCTGCCGGCGGACGAGCCGGGGTACGGCTGGGTCGCGGACGACGTGCCCGAGCTCGGCATGGCCGTCGCCGCCGGCCGCCGCGGTGCGGGCGTCGGCTCGGCGCTGCTCGCGGGGTTCCTCGACCGGGCGCGTGCGCAGGGGTGGACGGCCGTGAGCCTGAGCGTCGAGGACGGCAACACCGCCGCCCGTGCGCTGTACGAGCGGCACGGCTTCGTCGTCGTCGGCCGCAACGGCGGGTCGGACACGATGCTGCGCACGCTGTGACCCGGCCCGTCGCGGCCCCTCCCGGCGCGCGCCGGAACATCGCCGCCCCGTGGGCCGTTGCGCCGTCATGAGCCTTCTCGACCCGACGACGGCGTTCGGTCGCCGCGCGGCGCAGCGCCTCGCCGACGAGCAGGTGGTCTGGCTGACGACCGTGGACCCGGCGGGCGTCCCGCAGCCGACGCCGGTGTGGTTCTGGTGGACGGGCGCCGACGTGCTGGTCGCGAGCCGCCCGCGGCAGGCGAAGCTGCGCAACGTGCGCGAGCACCCCGCCGTGGCGCTGTCGTTCGGCACAAACGCGCACGGCGACGACGTCCTCGTGCTCACCGGCACGGCCGCGGCCGACGCCGGCCCGCTGCCCGCCGACGTCCGCGCCGCCTACGACGCCAAGTACGCGGACGCGATGCGCCGGCTCGGCCAGACCCCGGACGAGTTCCACGCCGACTACTCGGTGGTCCTGCGCATCACGCCGCGGCGCGTGCGGGGCTGGTGACGGGGGCGACGACGACCGGCGGTGTCGGTGGCCCGCGGTAGGACTGGGCGCGACGACGCCGGACCGACGCCAGGGGGACGCGATGCGCTGGGGACCGCTGCTGACCGACCAGCTCACCTTCTACTGGGAGACGAGCCTGTGGCCCCGCGTGCAGGGGCTGACCGACGACGAGTACCTGTGGGAGCCGGTGCCCGGGTGCTGGTCCGTGCGCCCGACGGCGGACGGCACGTGGCAGGCCGAGGGCGTCGGGCTGCGGGAGCCCGACCCGGCGCCCGTGACGACGCTCGCGTGGCGGATCGCGCACGTCGCCGTCGACGTGCTGGGCACCCGCGCGCGGACGTTCTTCGGCGACGCGCCGCCCGGGGCGGACATGTTCGACCCGCGGCTGCGGCCGGCGTCGCTGCCGTCGACGGCCGACGCCGCGCTCGCCCTGCTCGAGGAGTCGTACCGCGCGTGGCGGGACGGGCTCGCGGCGTGCGACGACGACACGCTCGCGCGACCGCTCGGGCCGCGGGCCGCCGACTTCGCCGACGAGCCGCTCGCCGCGCTGGCCACCCACCTGCACCGCGAGACCATGCACCACGGAGGGGAGATCGGCCTGCTGCGCGACCTGTACCGGGCGGGACTGCGCGGAGCCGGCACCTGATCCCGGGTGCGGCCGCCCACGTCACCCGTCCGCGGGCCCCCGGAACCCCGGGCGCCCGCGGTCCGTTGCGACGGGTGCAGGCGTGAGAAAGGATCGACGAGTGCGTGCGCTGCGAGGTCGGGTCGTCACCGTGGGAGCGGGTGTCGCGCTGGGCGCGAGCCTGCTCGTGACCGGGGCGGGGGTCGCGGCGGCGGTGCCGCCGCCCGCTCTGACGGGTGAGGTCACGGACGAGTCCGGGGTGCTGAGCGCCGGCGACGAGTCGACCGTGCAGTCCGCGCTCGACCAGCTGGCGACGGAGACGGACTACCAGCTCTACGTGGTGTACGTCCCGGAGTTCACCGGGGCCGCGGGCGGCAAGGAGTGGGCCCAGGCCACGGCCGAGGCCAGCCAGCTCGGCGCGAACGACGTCCTGCTGGCCGTCGCCACGGAGGTCCGCCGGTTCTCCCTCGCGCCGGAGGCCACCGGCGAGATCACGGTCGAGGAGATGTCGGCGATCAACAGCTCCGTGGAGGACCAGCTGCGCGCCGACGACTGGGCCGGTGCCGCCGTCACCGCCGCCGAGGGCGTCCAGGCCGCCGCGACCGGCAACACCGCCGCGGGTGGCGGCGGCGGAGGGGGCTTCATGACCGCGCTGCTCGTCGGGCTCGTCGTCATCGGCGGGATCTTCCTGCTCACCACGTTCACGTCGCGCCGCAGGCGGAAGCCGACGGCCGTGCTGCAGGACACCGCGGGCGCCACGCGCGTCGCGGCGACGGCCGACGAGTTCCACCAGCTGCCGACGCCGGAGCTCGACCGGCGCTCCGCGCAGGCGCTCGTGCGCCTCGACGACGCGCTGCGCTCGTCCGAGGAGGAGCTCGGGTTCGCCCAGGCGCAGTTCGGCCCCGCCGCCACGCGCGAGTTCGAGACGGTGCTCGCCGACGGCAAGCAGCGCCTCACCGAGGCGTTCCGGCTGCGCCAGACGCTCGACGACGACATCCCCGACACCGAGGAGCACGTGCGCGGCACGTCCGCCGCGATCCTGCGGCTGTGCCGCGAGGTGGGGCAGCGCCTGGACGAGCAGAAGGAGTCGTTCGACCGCATGCGCGCGATCGAGGAGCGCGTCGACGACGCCCTCGACGCGCACGAGCGCGAGGCGGCGAGCCTGCGCGACCGGGTCGCGCCCGCCCGCGCGTCGCTGTCGGCCCTGGCCGCGCGCTACCCGGCGAGCGCCCTGACGTCCGTCGCGGGCAACCCCGACCAGGCGGAGCTGCTGCTCGGCGAGGTCGGGACGGCCGTCGCGGAGGGACGCCAGCGCGTCGCCGCCGGCGAGCGCAGCACCGCGGTCGGCTACGCCCGCGCCGCCGAGGAGGCCCTCGGCCAGGTGCGCCGCCTGCTCGACGCCGTCGACACCGCCGGCGAGGACCTCGCCGCGGTCGGCGCGCGCCTCGACGCGGCCGTCGCGTCCATCACGAGCGACCTGTCCGACGCCGCCCGGCTCGCGCGCGGCAACCCGCAGGTCGAGCCGCGCGCGATCGAGGCGCGCGAGGCCGTCGCCGCCGCGTCCGCCGCGCGCACCGGCCAGGGCGACCCGCTCGCCGCGCTGCGCCGCATCACGGCCGCCGAGGCCGCGATCGACGAGGCGCTCGCACCCATGCGCCAGCAGGCCGAGCGCTCCCGGCGCGCGCAGGCGCTCCTCGACGACACGCTCGGCCGGCTCGAGTCCGCGGTCCGTGCGACCGCCGACTACGTGAGCACGCGCCGCGGCGCCGTCGGCCCCCAGGCGCGCACGCGGCTCGCCGAGGCGGACCGCCTGCGCATGCGCGCGCTCGACCAGCGCGGCACCGACCCCGAGGCCGCGCTCGCGACCGCCCAGCAGGGCGAGCAGCTCGTGGCCGAGGCGCAGCGCCTCGCGCAGGTCGACGTCGAGAACGCCGAGCAGATGGCCGGCTACGGCGGCGGGTACGGCCCCGGCGGCTACGGCGGCCGTGGCTACGCCCGGCGTGGCGGCGGCGACATGGTCTCCGGCATCGGCGGCATGGTCCTCGGCGGCATCCTGCTCGACTCGATCCTGCGCGGCGGGGGCGGGTTCGGCGGCGGTGGCGGCTGGGGCGGCGGCGACGGCGGCGGCGGGTTCGACGGCGGCGGCTTCGGCGACGGCGGCTTCGACGGCGGGTTCTGATGCCGCTGCGACGGCTGACCAGACGGTTTTCCGGTACGAACGAGAGGCACGGGACGATGACCGAGAAGCAGTCCATCTTCGGACGGATCACGCAGCTGGCGCGGGCGAACATCAACGCCCTGATCGACCAGGCCGAGGACCCGCAGAAGATGCTCGACCAGCTGGTGCGCGACTACACGAACTCGATCGCCGACGCCGAGAAGGCGATCGCCCAGACGATCGGCAACCTGCGCCTGGCCGAGCAGGACTACAACGAGGACGTCCGCGCCGCCCGCGAGTGGGGCCAGAAGGCGCTCGCCGCGTCCTCGGCCGCCGACCAGGCGCGTGCGCAGGGCGACACCGTCCGGGCCGACCGCTTCGACAACCTCGCCAAGGTTGCCATCGGCAAGCAGATCACCGCCGAGCAGGAGGTCCGCGACGCCGAGCCGATCATCGCCTCGCAGCGCGAGACGGTCGAGAAGCTCAAGTCCGGGCTGACGCAGATGAAGGACAAGCTCGGCCAACTGAAGCAGCGCCGCGACACGCTCGTCGCCCGCCAGAAGTCGGCGCAGGCGCAGCAGCAGGTGCAGCAGGCCATCGGCTCGATCAACGTCCTCGACCCGACGAGCGAGCTCGCGCGGTTCGAGGAGAAGGTCCGCCGCGAGGAGGCCATGGCGCTCGGCCAGGCCGAGATCGCCGCGTCGTCGCTCGACAACCAGTTCGCCGAGCTGGAGTCCGCCGGCGAGCAGCTCGAGATCGAGGCGCGGCTCATGGCCCTCAAGCAGGGCTCGGCGCCCCGCCGGCTCGAGGGCACGGCCGTCACGCCCGAGATCGAGGCGTGACCGTCACGGCCTGACCCGCGGCACCGCCACGGACGCGACGAGCGTGCGACCCGACCGGGTCGCACGCTCGTCGTGCGTCAGGGCCCCGAGGGGCGGACGGCGGTCGGACCGCCACACGCCCACCGGGCGCGCCTCGCCGTCAGACGGGGACGCGCACCGCCGCGCGGGCGCGGACCACGTCCGTGAACGACTCGGCGAGCGCCCGGCCGGCCGCCGCGATCTCGTCCGCGCGGGCGTCCGCCTGCGCGAGGACAGCGTCGGTGTCGACGTCGTCGTGGCCGTCGGCCCACGCGCGCAGCGTCTCGCGGCTCGCCTCGGGGTGGAACTGCACGCCCCACGCCGAGCCGATGCGGAACGCCTGGAACGGGTACATCGCCGACGACGCCAGCCACACCGCGCCGCGCGGCAGGTCCACGACCGCGTCGGCGTGCATGGACGGCTGCGGGGTGCTGCGGCGCGGCCCGGCGGCGAGCGCCAGCCCGGACAGCAGCGCGTCGTCCGCGGCCTCGGGGCGCCAGCGGACGTCGACGACGCCGGCCTCGCGCCCCGGCGGAGGGGCGATCTCGACGCGGCCGCCGCGCGCGACGGCGAGCAGCTGCGCGCCGAGGCAGACGCCCAGCGCCGGCACGTCGGTCGCGCTGACGACGGCGAGGAGGGTGCGCAGCCCCGGCAGCCACGGGGTCGTGGCGTCGTCGTGGGCGGACATGTGGCCGCCGAGCACGACGAGGCCGTCGCCGACCTCGGTGGGGCCGGGGAGGGTGTCGCCGAGGTCGGCGCGCACCAGGTGGACGTCGACGTCGCCGAGCCAGTCGGCGAAGCGGTCGAGCGTCACGTCGGGGGAGCTCTGCACGACGGTCACGCGCGGTCGGGGGCCGTGCGCGGCGCCGTTCGGGGCGTCCGCGGGGCCGCCGGTGGCGAGCACGCGGTCGGTGGTGTATGCGGTCACGCTTCCACGGTAGCCGCCGCGGCCCCGTCAGCCGAAGGGGCAGGTCACATGTCCATCACGATCCGCGGCGCGCCCGGTTCGCCCCGTGACGTCCGATCCGGTCGACGCCGACGTCCAGCCAACTCCCAGCATCGGCGGGCCGTGGCGCGCGCGGCTCACAGGCGGCTCCCAGCGCCCGGCGCGAGACTGGGGCCATGAGCACCGCGTCCGGCGCACCCGAGGCCCGGCTCCTCGTCGTGGACGACGAGCCCAACATCCGCGAGCTGCTGGCCACGTCGCTGCGCTTCGCCGGGTTCGAGGTGCACGCCGCGGCCGACGGCGGCTCCGCCCTGCGCCTCGCGCGCGACACCGACCCCGACCTCGTCGTGCTCGACGTCATGCTCCCCGACATGGACGGCTTCACCGTCACGCGGCGCCTGCGGGAGAAGGGCCAGCACGTCCCCGTCCTCTTCCTCACCGCGCGCGACGACACGGCCGACAAGGTGCAGGGCCTGACGGTCGGCGGCGACGACTACGTGACGAAGCCGTTCAGCCTCGAGGAGGTCGTCGCGCGCATCCGCGCGATCCTGCGGCGCACCGCGGCCGACGACTCCCTCGGCTCGTCCGTGCTGCGCTACGCCGACCTCGAGCTCGACGAGGACACGCACGAGGTGCGCCGCGCCGGCCGGCTCGTCGAGCTCTCCCCCACCGAGTTCAAGCTGCTGCGCTACCTCATGCTCAACCCGAACCGTGTGCTGTCGAAGGCGCAGATCCTCGACCACGTGTGGCAGTACGACTGGGGCGGCGACGCCAACATCGTCGAGTCGTACATCTCCTACCTGCGGCGCAAGGTCGACCAGCTCACGGGGCCGGACGGCGAGCGGCTGCCGCCGCTGATCCACACCCGGCGCGGCGTCGGGTACCTGCTGCGCGAGACGACGTGAGCACGCCCGCGGGAGGCACCGGCCGTCGCGCGGCCGCCCTCGCCGCCCTGCACGAGCGCTGGGACCACGTCCCGCTCAGCGAGCGGCTGGTCTCGATCATCGTCGTGCTGCTCGGCACGGGCCTCGCCCTCGCCGGCCTCGCGAGCTCCACGCTGCTCGAGCGCGAGCTCGTCGAGCAGATCGACGCGAAGCTGAAGAACGAGCGGTTCCAGCAGGTCCGGGACCTGTTCGACCCCGCGGCCCCGTGGGGCGCCGACGCCACCACGCCGTCCGACTACTACGTCGTCGCGCAGGCCGGCTGGCGCGCCCAGGCGCTCGTGCGCAACCCGTACACCGTCGAGGAGTACGGCACGCCGCGGATCCCGACCGGCCTGTCCGCCGGCAGCCCGCGGATGGGCCACCCGTACACGGTCGCCTCGGACCGGACCGGCTCGCGGTGGCGCGTCGTGTCGTTCCCGTACGCCGAGGGCAGCGACGTCGTGCTGTCCGTGGCCCTGCCGCTGCGCGGCGTCGACGACGCGGCGAGCAGCATGACGTGGATCCTGCTCGCCAGCGGCGGTGCGCTCATGGTCATCGGCGCGATCGTCGGCGGCTGGGCCGTGCAGCGGTCGCTGCGCCCCCTGCGGCAGATCGAGGACACGGCGGCCGCCATCGCCGCCGGCGACCTGTCCCAGCGCGTGCCGTCGCCGCCGACGACCACCGAGGTCGGGCGGCTCGGCGCCGCGCTCAACGGCATGCTCACGCAGATCGAGCAGGCGTTCGCGGCGCGCACCGCGTCGGAGGCGCGCATGCGGCGGTTCGTCGCGGACGCGTCGCACGAGCTGCGCACTCCCCTCGCCGCGATCCGCGGCTACGCCGAGCTGTACCGGATGGGCGCGCTGACCACGTCGGACCAGGTGGACGACACCATGCGCCGCATCGAGGGCTCCGCGCGACGCATGGGCTCGCTCGTCGAGGACCTGCTCGCGCTGGCGCGGCTCGACGAGGGTCGACCCGGCCGCGTCGGGCCCGTCGACCTCACGGTGCTGGCGGCCGACGCCGTCAGCGACCTGCGCGCGATCGACCCCGACCGGCCCGTGCGGCTCGAGACGCTCGCGCCGCACGGGCCCGTCGTGGTGGAGGGCGACGAGACGCGGCTGCGCCAGGTGCTCGCCAACCTCGTCGGCAACGCCGCGCAGCACACGCCCGCCGGGACGCCGGTCGAGGTGCGCGTCGGGCCCGCCGGCACCGACGAGGACGGCCGCGCGACGGCGCTGCTCGAGGTGCGCGACCACGGCCCCGGCATCGCGCCCGAGCACGCCGCGCGCGTCTTCGAGCGGTTCTACCGCGTCGACGCGTCCCGCACGCGCGAGTCCGGCGGGTCCGGGCTGGGCATGGCGATCGTCGCCGCCATCGTCACGTCGCACGACGGGCGCGTCGGCATCGCGCAGACGCCCGGCGGGGGCACGACCGTGCGCGTGGTGCTCCCCGTCGACGGACCGCGTCCGGCGCCGGGGGACCCCGTCGGCGACGGGTCCGCGGGGCGGGGCGACGACGGTTCCGAGACAGGCGCCGGGACACCGGGCACGCGCGGGGGTGCGCTGCCCCCGTCGGACGTGGCTACGATGGCGCGTCCTACGTCACCGTCGTGAGGCATGATTTTCATGGGCGTCCATGACGCACCGGGCTGGCTGCTGCCGGCCTTCTCCCGCAGCGTCGCCGGGGCCGGGGGCACCGCGTCCCCCGAGGAGATCCGGCGGACCGGCGAGGACCTCCTCGACCGCTGGACGCAGCCGGACCGCCACTTCCACAACGTCAAGCACCTCGTCGACGTCCTCGCCCGCGTGGACGAGCTCGACGAGGAGGTGCACGAGCCCGACCTCGTCCGGCTCGCGGCCTGGTACCACGGCGCCGTCTTCGACTCCGCCGAGCGCAAGGCGTACGCGAACAAGGGCGGCGAGGACGAGGCCGCGAGCGCGACGCTCGCCCGCGAGCAGCTGACCGCGCTCGGCGTCCCCGACGCACGGGCGCAGCGCGTCGCCGCGCTGGTGTCCGCGCTCGTGCGGCACTCCCCCGACCGCAAGGACGTCGACTGCGCGGTGCTCTGCGACGCCGACCTGGCGATGCTCGCCGCCGAGCCGCAGCGCTACAAGGCGTACCTGCACGACGTCCGCGCCGAGTACGCGCACCTGCCGCTCGAGGACTACGTGCGCGCCCGGACCCGCATCCTGCGCAAGCTGCTCGCGCGCCCCTCCCTCTTCACCAGCCCGCTCGCGCAGGGCTGGGAGGAGCCGGCACGGCAGAACGTCGCCGCCGAGCTGCAGCGCCTCGAGAAGGAGCTGGGCCGCCTGGAGGCGGCGTCGGCGCAGGCGGACGACGCCGCCGGCGACGAGGCGGGCGGCACGCCGTCCGTCGTCGACGTCCCCCAGCCCTCCACGCCGCCGCGGCGCTGACCGCGGTCGGCGCGCGTCGTCGACGTCCCGCGCCGACGACGACGCCGAGGCGCTGACCGCGCCGCCCCCCGCCCACGCCACCGGCGGCGCGTCCGCCGGCCTCAGTGCGAGAACAGCCGCGCCGCGTGCGCCTCCGCGTCCGCGTACGTCCGGGCCGCCGACTGCATGGCCGTCGCGATCTGCCCGAGCGACTGCTCCACGCGCGCCTGCGTCGCCGTCCACTCCGCGACGAGCGCCGAGAACGCGCCCGCCGCACCGCCGCGCCACGACGCCTGCAGCTCGGCGAGCTGCCGCTGCATGCCCGCCACCTCGGCCTGGATCGTCGCGGCGCGCGCGAGCACCGCCGCCGCCGACCCGTCGAGGTGACCGGCGTCGACCTCGTACCTGCTCATGGGACCTCCCTCGCACCCGCCGCGGCCGCCCGGTGGACGCCCCTGGGACGACGGGCAGGACGACGCTAGGGAGCACCGCGCGCACCGCGGCGGGGCGCCGGGCGGACCGGTGCGCCGCCCCCGTCGGCGGTGGGGCTGTGGTCGGCTCGACGACGCACCAGGCCCAGCGCCGCCGGACGTAGGCTCGGCGGGTGACCGTGCTCGTCGACCCGCCGCTGTGGCCGCGGCACGGCACCGTGTGGGGGCACCTGGTCAGCGACGCGTCGTACGACGAGCTCCACGCCTTCGCGGCACGCGCCGGCATCCCGCGCCGTGCGTTCGACCGCGACCACTACGACGTCCCGGTCGAGCGCTGGGACGAGATGGTGGAGCTCGGCGCGGTGCCCGTCGGCACGCGGGAGCTGGTGCGGCGCCTGCGGGCGTCGGGGCTGCGCGTCCCCGGCCGGGACCGCCGCACCCCCACCGCGCCGGACTGACCCGGTACCGACGACGTCGAGCCGGCGGTCGCGCCCCGCTCCGACGTCACCCCCGCCCGGTCACCGCCCCTGGGCGAGCGCCGCGAGCCACCCCCCGGCGTCGGTGATGTCGGTCCCCGCCTCCCCCGCCTCGGCCGTGCAGCCGAACCCGACCACCCACGTGCCGTCCGCGAGCTCCACGCGCCCGAGCGTCATCGGCGCGGGAAGCGCGGCGAGGAACGCGCCGAGCGCACCGGGCGACACGCGCCACACCTCGCCGGCGATCGGCGCGCCCTCCCCCGGCCCGACGCGCACGAGGCCCGGCTTGCGCGGCACGGTGGCGAGCGCGACGAGGCGGTAGGCGTCCGACGTCGTGACGGCACGGTCGAAGCGCGCGCCCAGGTCGGCGAGCTGGCCCTGCAGCGGCTGCCCGCGCAGGTGCGCGCCGACGACGAGCAGCTCGACGGTGCCCGGCACCAGCAGCGGCGCCGACGCGGGGACGCCCGCGCCACCGGAGCCGTTCGCGCCGTCCGCGCCGTCCGCGCCGTCCGCGCCGCCCGACGCGCTGGGCTCATCGAGCAGCCGCGCGGCCAGGTCGAGCGCGAGCTGGTCCTCGCACGCGCGGGCGAGCACGGTGACGCCGAACGGCCCGCCGTCGGCCTCGCCCGCGGGCACGGCGACCGCGGCCAGGTCGAGCATGTTGACGAAGTTCGTGTACGTGCCGAGCCGCCGGTTGATGCCGACGGGGTCGGCCTGCACGGCCGCGATGGTCGGGTGCTCGGTGGTGGTGGGCAGGAGCAGCACGTCGCAGCCGTCGAGGGTGCGCGCCGCCTCCGCCCGCGCGGCGTCGAGCCGCAGCCGGTCACGCACGTACGCCGCGGCCGGCACCTGCGCGCCGGCGAGGATGATCGACGCGACGGTCGGGTCCGCGTCGGCCGGGCCGGTCGCGAGGAAGTCCCCCACGGCGGCGTAGCGCTCCGCGACGATCGCGCCGTCGTAGAGCAGGCGCGCGGCGGCGAGCATGCCGGACACGTCGACCTCGACCGTGCGGGCGCCGACCGCCCGCACGCGCGCGACCGCCGCGGCGAACGCGGACCGCCACGCGTCCGACAGCGGCGCCAGGTCCTCCGCGCGGGGCACGGCCACCACCGGGACGTCCCGCAGCGCGACGCGCACGTCGGCCGGCCACCGGCGCCGGGCACCGGCGGCCTCCGTCCCCGCGGCCGCCACGGCACCCGCCTCCGCCGCAGCGGCACCCGCACCCGGCTCCCCCGCCGCGACCATGAGCCGCGTCGCCAGGACGCCGGTCGCCAGGTCGCGGGTGAACGTGGTGACGACGTCGTACGACGCGCACGCGGGCACGACGCCGTCGGTGGGGACGAGCCCGACCGTCGTCTTGATGCCGACGAGCCCGTGGAAGGCCGCGGGCACGCGGCCGGAGCCGGCGGTGTCCGTGCCGATGCCCACGTCCGCGACGCCGAGCGCGACGGCCACCGCCGACCCGGACGACGACCCGCCGGACACGCGCTCGGGCAGGGTGGCGTGCCGCACGGCGCCGTACGGGCTGCGCGTGCCGACGAGGCCGGTCGCGAACTGGTCGAGGTTGGTCTTGCCGAGCACGACCGCGCCCGCGTCGACGAGCGCCTGCACGGCGGGCGCGGTGCGCGCGGCCGGCCCGGGCCGACCCGCCGGGTGGGTCGCGTACGACGGGCAGCCGGCCGTGGTCGGCAGCCCTGCCACGTCGACGTTGTCCTTGACGGCGAGCGTGCGGCCCGCGAGCGGCAGGTCGTGGCCGGCGGCGACCCGCGCGTCCACGGCGTCGGCGGCCGCGAGCGCGTCCGCCTCCGGCACGAGCGCGACCCACACCTCCGGGCGGTCGACCTCGCGGATCCGCGCGTACGCGGCGCGCACGCGCGCCCGCGCCGGCCCGTCGACCTCCTCCGTCGTCGTCCGCCCCGTCGTCGCGTCCACGTCCACGTCCACCTGCGTCACCGCGTCCCCCACCGTCGTCCCGCGCGGCACCGCCGCGTCCACCACCTGCACACCCGACCCGATCACGCCCACGCGCGCACCGCCCGCCGCACGCGCACCCGCACCGGCGCCGGCACCGCGACAGCAGCCGGCTCCCGTCCCCCGCTCACGCGTCGACCGCCAGCACCGCGAGCGGCGCGCCGGGGCCGACGTGCTGCCCCGGCTCGACGAGCACCCGCACGACCCGCCCGTCCGACGGCGAGGGCACGGCCAGCTCGAGCTTCATGGCCTCGAGCGCGACGAGCAGGTCGCCGGCGCACACGTCCGTGCCGGCTTCAGCCTCCACGCGCCAGACCGAGCCGACCATCGGCGCCTCGACGAGCACGTGCCCGTCGAGCAGCTCGACCTCGGCCGCCACCGACCCGTGCGCGAGCGCCGGTGCGTCCTCGTCCGGCGCCGCGTCGAGCTCGCCGGCGGCCGCCCACGCGGCCCGCTCCACCGCGAACGCGGCGGCCTGGTGCGTGCGGAACGCCGCGATGTCGTCGGCGTGCTCCGTCAGCAGCTCGAGGTGCTCCCGGTAGGAGAACGTGCCGTGCTCGACCTCCACGTCGAGCCGCCCGGCGGCGAACGCGACGCGCTGCTCGGCGAGCTCGTCGGCGCCCACCGGGTGCCACACGATCCGGTCGAAGAACCGCAGCAGCCACGGCGTGCCGAGCTCGAAGACGCCGTGCTGGCGGTGCCCGGACCAGATCGGCACGGTGCGCCCGACCAGCTGGTACCCGCCCGGCGAGTCCATGCCGTACACGCACAGGTACTGCCCGCCGAGGCCGACGGTGTCGGCGGCCGTCCACGTGCGCGCGGGGTTGTACTTGGTCGTCATGAGCCGGTGCCGGGGGTCGAGCGGCACCGCGAGCGGCGCGCCCAGGTACACGTCGCCGAGCCCGAGGACGAGGTACTCCGCCTCCGTCATGGTCCGCAGCACGTCCTCGCCGGACGGCAGCCCGTTGACGCGCCGCACGAACTCGACGTTCGACGGAAGCCACGGCGCCTCGGGCCGCACGCCGACCGTGTAGCGGGCGACCGCGTCGGCGACGACCGGGTCGTCGAACGAGAACGGCAGGTGGATGCGCCGCGACGGCACCTCGAGGTCGGCGGTCGCCGGCAGGTCGGCCTCGAGCGCGACGAGGACGTCGACGAGGGCCCGCACGCCCAGCAGCGCCGGGTCGACGTGCACGTGCAGGCTCCGCACGCCCGGCGTGATGTCGACGACGCCCGGCAGCGCGCGCGCCCGCAGCGCCTCGCCGAGCGCGTGCACCCGCATCCGCAGGCCCAGGTCGAGCACCATCGGGCCGTACTCGACGAGCACGTTGTCGTCGGCGCCGCGCAGGTAGACGACGTCCGGGCGGCCGAGCGGGTCGGCCGGGTCGCCGGCGACGCGGGCGAGCACCCCGTCGTCGCCGTCGGGGCCCGTGGCAAGGTCGGCGGGGACCGACGCGGCGGCGCGCCGGACCGTCGAGGTGCGCAGCGCGTCGGCCGTCGCCTCCGGCACCGGGACGAGCCGCACGGTGTCGCCCGGGCGGATCTGGCCCATCTTCCAGCGGTGCCCCGCGACCACGGTCACCGGGCACGCGAACCCGCCGAGCGACGGCCCGTCCGGGCCGAGCAGGATCGGGGTGTCGCCCGAGACGTTGAGCGCGCCGACCGAGTACGGGTTGTCGTGCAGGTTCGACGGGTGCAGGCCGGCCTCGCCGCCGTCGGGGCGCGCCCACCGCGGCTTCGGGCCGGACAGGCGGATGCCGGTGCGGTTGGCGTGCGTCTGCACCTGCCACGTCGCGGCGTAGAGCATGTCCATGTCGTCGGGCGTGAAGTAGGTGGGCGCGGGCTGCGGGCCCTCCTGCACCGCGAGCTCCCACGCGTGGACGAGCTGCGGGCGGGCCTCCTCCGGCACGGGGACGGGTGCCGGCGCGTCGGCGGCCGGCGCCGCGGGGACCAGCACGTCCCCGGTGACGAGCGCGCGGCCGGTGTACCCGCCGAAGCCGCCCAGCGAGAACGTCGACGCCGACCCGAGGTACGTCGGCACGTCGAGACCCCCGCGGACCAGCACGTACGTCCGCAGGCCGGTGCCCGCGGGCGCGCCCACGTCGAGCACCGCGCCGGCCGGCACGTCCACGGGCTCCCACTGCGGCACGGGCACGCCGTCGACCGTCACGGGCGCCTCGGCCCCCGTCACGCACACGACCGCCGCGTGGCTGAACCGCAGCCGCGGCCCCTGCAGGGTGCACTCCAGGCCCGGCGCGCCCTCCGGGTTGCCGAGCGCGACGTTGCCGAGCCGGAACGACAGGTCGTCCATGGGGCCGGACGGGCTGATGCCGACGTCCCAGTGCCCCAGGCGGCCGGGCCAGTCCTGCACGGTCGTCATGACGCCGGGGCGCAGGACCTCGAGCCACGGCTCGTCGTCCGTGACGTGCGCGAGCGTGCCGGTGGTGTGCGTGGCGTCGGTGAACGCCTCATCCGCGACGGCGGCGCGCAGCAGCGGCAGGTTGGTGACGACGCCGGCGACCGCGGTCCCCGCGAGCGCGTCGGCGGCCGCGGCGAGGGCCGCGTCGCGGTCGTCGGCGTGCACGATGACCTTGGCGAGCATCGGGTCGTAGTGGCTGGTGACCTCCTGGCCGGTCTCCGCCCAGGCGTCGACGCGGACGCCGGCCGGGTAGACGACCTCGGTGAGCAGGCCGGCGCACGGCTGGTAGCCGCGGCGCGGGTCCTCGGCGTACACGCGCGCCTCGACGGCGTGGCCGCGGCGGGCGGGGCCGTCGTCGGGCAGGGCGGCGAGCTCGGTGCGCAGGTCGGCGTCGCCGCGCGCGAGGCGCAGCATCCAGCCGACGAGGTCGACGCCCGTGATCGCCTCGGTGACGGGGTGCTCGACCTGCAGACGCGTGTTGACCTCGAGGAACGACACCTCCTGGCGGTCGACGTCGTAGACGTACTCGACGGTGCCGGCGGAGCGGTAGGCGACCGAGGCGGTGAGCGCGCGGGCCGACGCGGCGAGCTCCGCCCGGACCGCGTCCGGCAGGCCCGGCGCCGGCGCCTCCTCGACGACCTTCTGGTTGCGCCGCTGCAGCGAGCAGTCCCGGTCCCCGAGGCTGACGACCCGCCCGTCGCCGTCGCCGAACACCTGCACCTCCAGGTGCCGGGCGCGGCGCACGAACCGCTCGAGGAACACCCCGCCGGACCCGAAGCTCGCCGTGGCGAGCCGCTGCACGCGCGCGTACGCCTCGCGCAGCTCGTCCGGGCCGTCGCACGCCTGCATGCCGATGCCGCCGCCGCCGCCGACGGCCTTGAGCATGACCGGGTAGCCGACGGCGTCCGCGGCGGCGAAGGCCGCGTCGACGTCGTCGAGCAGGCCGCTGCCGGCGATGAGCGGGACGCCCGCGGCGCGGGCCGCCTCGCGGGCGCGGTGCTTGTCGCCGAAGACCTCCAGGTGCGCGGGCGTCGGGCCGACGAACGCGAGCCCGGCCGCCTCGACGGCCGTCGCGAACGCCGCGTTCTCCGACAGGAACCCGTAGCCGGGGTGGACCGCGCCGGCGCCCGTCGCGAGCGCCGCCTCGAGCACCGCGTCGGCCCGCAGGTACGACTCGGCGGCCGGTGCCGGGCCCAGGCGGACGGCCGCGTCGGCGAGCCGCACGTGCGGCGCGGCGGCGTCCGCGTCGGAGTACACGGCCACGGTGCGCAGCCCCAGCGCGGACGCGGTGCGCAGGATCCGGACGGCGATCTCGCCGCGGTTGGCCACGAGCAGGGTGTCGAACACGGCGGCCCCTCGGGTCGGTCCGGCCGCACGCGACCGGAGATCGACGGGGCTGTATACACCCCGGTATCCGGACCGTAGGAGGGCCCTGTTTCCCCTTCCGCGCGCCGCCGTAAACGTCGCGTTACGCCACCCCCGCCGCCCCACGCGCCGAACGGCATACCGGTGCTGCACCCAGCGCCGAGAGCTGCACCGGTATGCCGTTCAGCGACAGCGGCGATGGGCGGCGGGCGGCGGGCGCGCGACCCCGAGCCCGTGCGCCTGCCAGTGCGCACTCCAAGCTCCGAACGGAATGCGGGTGGCGTTCTCGGTACCGAGAACGCCACTGGTATGCCGTTCGCGACCGGGTGGAGGGTGTGTGTCCACGGTGAGCGCCTGCCGTGGACGGTCGTGACGGACGCCGCGGTCGGCTAGCGTGCGAGCGTGCCGGGCACCCGACCGCTCACCGCGCGTGAGCGGGCCGCGCTCGACGCGCTGCTCTCCGTGGACTTCCCGGGCGTCGACGCTCTGCGCGCGCAGGCCGCCGCGGTCGTCGCGGACACCGAGGCGTGCACCTGCGGGTGCGGCACGGTCGAGCTCGTCACGGCCGCGCCGCCGGCGTCCGTCCCGCTGCCGCCGGTCGCGCCCACCCAGCTGCAGGTGCTCGACAGCGCCGCGAGATGACCGGTCACGTCACGCTGCGGCTGCGCGACGGCGTACTGCACGTCCTGCAGGTCGGCTGGTACGACGTTCCCCTCCCGGTGCCCGATCTCGCGGACACACGGCTCGTGGCCGTCGCCTGACGAGGGGCGCTCAGCCCGCGATCGCCATCCGCGCCATCGCCGCCGCCGCGCGGTCCATGACGACCTCGAGCGACTCCCCCACGTGCTTGTGCAGCGCCGTCAGCGCCTCGGGCAGCCGGTCCGCCAGGACGAGGCGGAGGATCTCCATGTGCTCGTCAACGGTGGCCGTGATGCGGTCCTCCTCGACGAAGTCGTGCATCCGCACGGCGCGGATCTTCTGGTTGACGGTGACGAGGGCGTCGGTGAGCTGCGCGTTGCCGGACGCGCGCGAGAGCACCTGGTGGAAGCCCTCGTCGACGACGACGAAGCTCGGGTCGGGGTCCGGGACGACGTCCCGCATCTCCTCCCACCGGGCCAGCTCGGCGCGCAGCATGTCCGCGTCGTGCACGACCTGCCGGTTCTCGATCGCGCGGGCGATGCCGCGCAGCTCGAGGGTGATGCGCAGCTCGTAGAGGTTGCGCAGCGTCTCCAGCGACGGCACGACGACGGCGTAGCCGAAGTCGGTGCGCTCGACGAGCCCGTCGGACAGCAGCCGCGACAGCGCCTCGCGCACGGGGGTGCGGGACACCTCGAACGCCTTGGAGAGCTTCGGCTCGGTCAGCCGCTCGCGCGGAGACACCCGCCCGTTGAGGATCTCGTCCCGCAGCCGGTGGTACACGGCCTCCCGCAACGACCCGCCCGTGCCCATACCCACGGAGCGTAGACCTGCGCCGACGTCCACCGCGGCGGGCAGCACGGCACCGCTCACGCGGCCCTCACAGCGCCATCGCCGCGCGCACGACATCCTGCTGCTCGGCGCCGCCCTCGCCCGTGGCCGTCACCCGGCCCGACTCGAGCACGTGGTAGCGGGCGGCCGCGGCGAGCGCGAACCCGACGTGCTGCTCCACGAGCAGGACCCCGAGGCCGTCCGCCGCGAGCTGCACGACCGCGTCCTCGATCTCCGCGACGACCGACGGCTGGATGCCCTCCGTCGGCTCGTCGAGCACCATGACGCGCGGCCCGGTGACCAGCGCCCGCGCGATCGCGAGCTGCTGCCGCTGCCCGCCGGACAGCAGACCCGCGCGCCGCCCGAGCACCTCGCGCAGCGCGGGGAACAGGTCGAGCGCCTCGTCGACCCGCCGCGCACCGGCCGAGCCGGCGACGTCCGCCACGAGCTGCAGGTTCTCGCGCGCCGTCAGCTGCCCGAACGACTGCTGCCCTTGCGGCACGTACGCGAGCCCGCGCCGCACCCGCTGGTGCGGCCGCGCGCGCGTCACGTCGTCCCCGTCGATCAGGACGGCGCCCGACCGGACGGGCAGCAGGCCGACCGCGGCGCGCAGCAGCGTCGTCTTGCCGGCGCCGTTGTGGCCGAGGACGGCGACGACCTGCCCGTCCGGCACCTCGACGTCGACGCCGTGCACGACCGCCGTGCGCCCGTACCCGACGTGCACCCCGCACAGCTGCAGCATCACTCCACCTCCGTGCTCGTGGCCGGCGCGCCGCCCGCGATGCGCGACCCGCGCCCGTGCGTGCCCGTGCCCAGGTACACCTCGACGACCCGCGGGTCGGCCTGCACCTGCGCGACCGTCCCCTCCGCGAGCACCTTCCCCTGGTGCAGCACGGTGACGGACGACGCGAACGCCCGCAGGAACTCCATGTCGTGCTCGACGACGACGACCGTGCGCTGCTCGCCGATGCGCTGCAGCAGCAGGCCGGTCTCCTCGCGCTCGGCCTGGCTCATGCCGGCGACGGGCTCGTCGAGCAGCAGCAGCCGCGCGTCCTGGACCAGCAGCATCCCGATCTCCAGCCACTGCTTCTGCCCGTGCGCGAGGACGCCCGCCGGCAGGTCGCGCACGTGCGCGAGCCCGACGGTCTCGAGCGCGGCCTCGATCTCCGCCGGCACGCCGCGCCGGCGGCGCAGCAGCGTCAGCGGGCCGCGGCCCGCGCCGGCCGCGATGTCGAGGTTCTGCAGCACCGTGAGCTCGTCGAAGACGCTCGCGGTCTGGAACGTGCGGCCGACGCCGGCGCGCGCGATCCGGTGCGACGGCCGGCCGAGCAGCTCGACGCCGCCGAACCGCACCGACCCGCTGCCCGGCACCAGGCCCGTGACCGCGTCGACGACCGTGGTCTTGCCGGCGCCGTTCGGCCCGATGAGGAAGCGCAGGTCGCCCTGCGTGACGGTCAGGTCGACGCCGTCGACGGCGACGAACCCGTCGAACTCGACGCGCAGGCCGCGCACCTCGAGGTAGTCGTGCCGGAACCGGGCGGGCGGCGCGGCGAGCACCTGCTCGAGCGCCTCGGTGTCCAGGCGCGGGGCGTCGGCCACGGGGGCGGGGGTCGGGTCGCTCATGCGTGCCTCCCGGCGGTGTCGACGGTGTCCGCGGCGCCGGCGGCGGGCGGGTCGGCGGGCGGGTCGGCGGGGACGCCGCCCGCGGTGCCGTCGTCGGGACGGACGTCGGACGCGGGGCCGTCGGCCGGCACGGCAGCCCCGCCGCGACGCCGCCGGACCGCCCCGCCCAACGAGGCGAGCCCGTTCGGCAGGAACGCGACGACGCCGATGAACAGCGCCCCCTGGAAGTAGGTCCAGAACGACGGGAACTGCTCGGACAGCGACGTCTCCGCCCACGACACCGCGATCGACCCGAGCACGGGCCCGAGCAGCGTCGCGCGCCCGCCGATCGCGACCCCCACGAGCAGCGCGATGGAGGGCACGACGCCGACGTCCGCGGGCGAGATGATGCCGACGACCGGCGCGAACAGGGCCCCGCCGACCGCGGCGAACGCGGCCGCGACGGCGTACGCGACGACCTTGACGACCGCCGGGTCGTAGCCGAGGAACCGCACGCGGTTCTCCTGGTCGCGCACCGCGACGAGCAGCTCCCCGTACCGCGAGCGCATGAGCAACCCCACGGCGGCGACCATCGCGATGAGCACGCCGGCGGCGATGTAGTAGAGCATCCGCTTGTTCACGGGGTCGGCGAGGTCGTAGCCGAAGAACGACCGGAACCCGTTGAGCCCGTTGGTGCCGCCCGTGACCTTCTGCTGGCCGACCAGCAGGATCGCGAACGCCGCGGCGAGCGCCTGCGACAGGATCGCGAAGTACGCGCCGCGCACCCGGCGGCGGAACACCGCGAGGCCCAGCACGGTCGCGAGCGCGGCGGGCAGCAGCAGGATCGCGAGCACCGTGACGACCGGCGACCGCAGCGGCTCCCACCACCCGGGCACCACGCCGTCGCCGTACAGCAGCATGAAGTCCGGGACGCCGCCCGGACCCGCGTCGGACAGCTTCATGTGCATCGCCATGAGGTAGCCGCCGAGCCCGAAGAACACGCCCTGCCCGAGCACGAGCATGCCGCCGCGCCCCCACGCGAGCCCGATGCCGACCGCGACCATCGCGAGGCACAGGAACTTCGCGAGCAGGTTTAGCCGGAAGTCCGACAGCACCGCCGGCGCGACGCCCAGCAGCAGGACGGCCGCGAGCGCGATCCCGCCCCACGTGCGCACGCCCGCGCGTCGCCACCACACCGGGCGCGCCGCCACGTCCGCCCCGGCGCTCACGCGAGGCTCCGCGTGCGGACCGAGACGATGCCCTGCGGCCGCAGCTGCAGGAACGCGACGACCACGACGAACACGAGCACCTTCGCGAGGCTCGCGGTCGTGGAGAACTCGAACGCCGCCTGCAGCAGGCCCAGGCCGACGGCCGCGACCACGGCGCCCTTGAGCTGCCCGATGCCGCCGGCGACGACCACGAGGAACGCGTCGACGATGTAGCTGGTGCCGAGCGTGGGGCCGATCGAGCCGAGCAGCGTCAGCGCGACGCCCGCGATGCCCGCGATGCCCGACCCGACGAAGAAGGTGAGCCGGTCCGTCGCGCGCGTCGAGACGCCCGACGTCTCGGCGAGGTCCCGGTTCTGCACGGTCGCGCGGATGCGCCGGCCCAGCGGCGTCATCTTGAGCACGAGCGACAGCGCCACGACGGCGACGACCGCGAGCGCGAGGATGAACAGGCGGGTCCGGGGCAGGTCCATGCCGAGCACGGGCACCGCGCCGGAGAGCCACGCCGGCGCGCGCACGTCGACGTTCGGCGCGCCGAACACGTCCCGCGCGAGCTGCTGGAGCACCAGCGCGACGCCGAACGTGACGAGCAGCGTGTCGAGCGGCCGCCGGTACATGCGGGAGATGAGCGTGACCTCGAGCAGCAGGCCCAGCAGGCCGCCGACGAGGAAGCCGAGCGGCAGCGAGACGAGCAGCGAGACGCCCGCGTCGGGCAGCACCTGCTGCACGACGAACGCGGTGTACGCGCCGGCCATCATGAACTCGCCGTGCGCCATGTTGATGACGCCCATCTGCCCGAAGGTCAGGGCGAGTCCGAGCGCCGCGAGCAGCAGGACCGAGCCGAGGCTCAGCCCCGCGAACAGCTGGGGTAGCAGGGCGTCCATGGGCCGCCTTCCTGTGGGGTGGTGCGCCGGGGGCGACGACCCGGCCGGCCGAGGGGTCGGACCGGCCGGGTCGCCGCGATCGGGTGCGCGGTGCGCGCGTCAGGTCAGGACAGGCCCTCGGCCCAGTCGTAGCCCTCGAGGAACGGGTCCGGCTCGATCGGGCCGTCGGACTGCCACACCGGGTAGATGAGGCCGTCCTCCTGGATCTCCCCGATGTACGCCGTCTTGGCGATGTGGTGGTTGTCGCCGTTCACGGTGACGGTGCCCTCAGGGGCGTCGAAGGTGACGCCGTCCGCGGCCTCCTGGATCGCGGCCACGTCGAACGACTCGGCCTTCTCGACCATGCCCTTCCACAGGTACAGCGACGTGTACGCCGCCTCCATCGGGTCGGACGTCGGCCGGTCCTCGCCGTACGCCTCCTTGAACGCCGCGACGAAGTCGGTGTTCGCCGCCGACTCGACCGTCTGGTAGTAGTTCCACGCCGTCAGCTGCCCGACGACGTTGTCGACGCCGATGCCGCCGACCTCCTCCTCCGCGATGGAGACGGAGACGACCGGGACGGTGTCCGCGGCGAGGCCGACGTTCTTGTACTCCTTGAAGAACGCGACGTTCGAGTCGCCGTTCAGGGTGTTGAACACCGCGTCGGCACCCGACGCCTTGAGCTTGTTGACGATGGTCGAGAAGTCCGTGTGCCCGAGCGGCGCGTACTCCTCGCCGACGATCTCGATGCCGTTCGCCTCGGCGTACGCGTTGATGATCTTGTTCGCCGTGCGCGGGAACACGTAGTCGGAGCCGACGAGGAAGACCTTCGTCTTGCCCTGCTCCTTCAGGTAGTCCATGCCCGGGATGATCTGCTGGTTGGTCGTCGCGCCCGTGTAGAAGATGTTCGGCGACGCCTCGAGGCCCTCGTACTGCACCGGGTAGAACAGCAGGGAGTCGCGCGACTCGAAGACCGGCAGCATCGCCTTGCGCGACGACGACGTCCAGCCGCCGAACACCGCCGCGACGCAGTCGGACGAGATGAGCTTCTCGGCCTTCTCCGCGAACACGGTCGGCTCGGACGCGCCGTCCTCGGCGACGACCTCGAGCTGCTTGCCGAGCACGCCGCCGGCCGCGTTGATCTCCTCCGCGGCGAGGTCGAGCGAGTCGCGCACGGTCTGCTCCGAGATCGCCATCGTGCCGGATAGCGAGTTGAGGAAGCCGATCTTCACGGTGTCGCCGGAGGTGTCCACGCAGGATGCGCCGCCCGAGGCGGTGGAGCCCGCGTCGTCGGACGCACCGGCGCGGGCGCCGCACGCGGACAGGGCGAGCGCGGTGGCGAGGACGCCGGCCGACAGCGCGAGCGCGCGGCCGCGGGACGCCCGGGCGGGGAGGGGGTGTCTGGTCAACGCAGGTGCCTTTCGTCGGGACGAGCGGGCGGTCGGGGCGGGGTCGGGGCGGTCGGACGCCGTGTCGCACCGCGCTGTGTCCCGCGGCGTATACATCCCGGTGCCCATGGCCGGGAACGCTAGGGACGCCGTGTTTCGCGCGTCCGACGCGCGGCGTAAACACTGCGTTTCGCCCGGATCCCGGGCCGCAGCGCGCGCGGCACGTGGTGCCCGCCGCCGGAAAGGTCGCGGCCCCGGCGGCGCGCCCCGGCTACGCTCCCGGCATGCCGCTGCGCCCCCTCGACCAGTCGTCGAAGCTCAAGGACGTCCTCTACGAGATCCGCGGCAAGGCGCTCGACGAGGCAGCACGCCTGGAGGCCGAGGGCCGGCGCGTCCTCAAGCTCAACACCGGCAACCCGGCCGCGTTCGGCTTCGACGCGCCGCACCAGATCGTCGCCGACGTCATCGCCGCCGTCCCCCACGCGCACGGCTACACCGAGTCCCGCGGCATCCTGTCCGCGCGCCGCGCCATCGTCACGCGCTACGAGACCGTCGCCGGCTTCCCGACGTTCGACGTCGACGACGTCTACCTCGGCAACGGCGTCTCCGAGCTCATCACGATGACGCTCCAGGCCCTGCTCGACGAGGGCGACGAGGTGCTCATCCCCTCCCCCGACTACCCGCTGTGGACGGCGATGACGAGCCTGTCCGACGGGAAGCCGGTGCACTACCGGTGCGACGAGTCCACCGGGTGGCAGCCCGACGTCGAGGACATCCGCGCGCGCATCACGCCGCGCACCAAGGCGATCGTCGTCATCAACCCGAACAACCCCACGGGCGCCGTGTACAGCCGCGAGGTGCTCGAGCAGATCGCCGACGTCGCGCGCGAGCACAGCCTCCTGCTGCTCGCCGACGAGATCTACGACCGCATCCTGTTCGACGGCGCGAAGCACATCCCGCTCGCGTCCGTCGCGCCCGACCTGCTGTGCCTCACGTTCAACGGGCTGTCGAAGACGTACCGCGTCGCCGGCTACCGCTCCGGGTGGGTCGTCGTCACGGGGCCGCAGGGGCACGCCAAGGGCTTCCTCGAGGGGATGACCCTGCTCGCGTCCACCCGGCTGTGCCCCAACGTGCCCGCGCAGCACGCCATCCAGGCCGCGCTCGGCGGCGTGCAGTCCATCGAGGGGCTCGTCGCGCCCGGCGGCCGGCTGCACGAGCAGCGGCAGGTCGCGTGGGAGGGCCTCACGTCGATCCCCGGCGTCGACTGCGTCAAGCCCGACGGCGCGCTCTACCTCTTCCCGCGCCTCGACCCCGAGGTGCACGAGATCCACGACGACGCGCAGCTCGTGTACGACCTGCTGGTGAGCGAGCACATCCTGCTCGTGCAGGGCACCGGGTTCAACTGGCCCACGCCCGACCACCTGCGGATCGTCACGCTGCCGGAGGCGCGGGTGCTCGGCGAGGCCGTCGAGCGGATGGGCAACTTCCTCGCGTCGTACCGGCAGGTGCCGCGGCGCTGACGCGGCCCGGACCGGCCCGGACGGCGCCCGGCCCGCGTTGCTCCGGTCGGGGGACGACGGCCGCGGCGCCCGTCCGCACGAGCGGCGAGCGCCCCGGCGGCGGCGGTCGCGCCACTAGCCTGGCGCGTCACCAGTCCCACCGTGGAGGCTCCATGCTGCCCCTCGCGTACGACTACTCGTACGAGTCCTCGAGCTCCGACGACCTGACGGGCGCGGGCGCGGTCGCCCTCGTCGTCTTCGGGCTCTTCTACGTGGCGATGATCGTCTTCGGCATCTACCTGTACATGAGGGTCGCCAGGAAGGCCGGCTGGACGTTGTGGCACGGCCTGCTCGTCCTCGTGCCGCTCGCCAACATCGTGTTCCTGATCATGTTCGCGTTCATGGAGTGGCCGGTCGAGCGGCGGCTGCGCGAGGCGGAGGCACGGCTCGGCATCGCGCCCGGCACCGACCCGTACGGCCAGGGGTACGGCGGCTACGCCGCGCCCGGGTACGGCGGGTACGTCGCGCCGGGGTACGGCGGGTACGCCGCGCCGGGGCACGACGCGTCCGGCGGGTACGGCACGGGCACCGTGTACGGCAGCGCCGACCCCTACGCGCCGCCGGCGTCGCCCCCGCTCCCGACCGCGCCCGCCACGCCGCCCGGCACCGCGTCCCCGTACGGCGCACCCGCCGACGCGGCACCCGCACCGGGCACGCCCGCACCCGCACCCGGCACGCCCGGCCCTGCCTTCGGCACCCCCGGCTACGGCACCGGGGGCTTCGGCACGCCGGGCTACGGCACGGGAGGCTTCGGCACGCCGGGCTACGACCCGACGCCCGACGAGCCGCCGGCCGCCTACGGCGCAGCCCCGCCGGCCCCGGGCACCGACGCACCGGCGGCGTCCCCGTGGGACCCGCCGGCGCCGCGCTGACGCCGCACCGTCCCTGCGCGCACGTCCCCGCCCCGGCCGCACGCCGGGAACGCCGAGGGCCGGCCACCCCGTACGGGGTGACCGCTG
>NZ_JBHUZW010000009.1:0-64988 GCF_042667215.1 Cellulomonas sp. NPDC057328
CGCTGGAGGCGCTGGGCCGCCACCGGCTGCTGCTCGCGCACCGGCGCGGGCCGGCGGGTGTCGCCCTGTGGGCGGCCGTGGCGCAGCAGTGGGTGGCCGCCGTCGCCGGGGACGACGGCGTCCCGGCCGGGCCCTGGCCCGTGGGCGTCCCGCTGCTCGTCACGAGCAACGACCGGTCGACGGGTCTCGCGAACGGCGACACCGGCGTGGTCGTGGACGACCGGGCCGGTGGGGTCGTCGTCGCGTTCGGCACGCCGGGCGCACCGCGCCTGGTCCGGCCGCACCGGCTGCCCGCCGTCGAGCCGGTGCACGCGATGACCGTGCACCGCGCGCAGGGCAGCCAGTTCACGCGCGTGTCCGTGCTGCTGCCGCCCGCCGCGTCACCGCTGCTCACGCGCGAGCTGCTCTACACGGCCGTGACCCGTGCGCGCGACGCGGTGCGCGTGGTGGGCACGGCCGACGCCGTGCGCGCCGCCGTCGAGCGGCCGGTGCGGCGCGCGAGCGGGCTCCGCTTCCCGCGCTGACGCGCCGGCGCACCGCCAGGCACCGGCGCGCGGGCAGGTACCGCCAGGCACGGGCGCAGCGGCGCCGCCCGGCGTGCCCGCGCCGCGAGGCCCACTCGCGCGCGTCAATTGCTCCGCACGTCAGGTGCTCGCGCGCACCACCATGTCGATCGGCGGCTCGTCGTCCGGCTCCGGCAGCCCCAGGTCGGGCCGCAGCCGGCGCAGCAGGTGGCGGGCGAGCCCCGACCCGACCTCCGCGGTGCGGATGCCCACGCTCGTGATGGGCGGCAGGGCGAGGCGGGCGAGCGGCACGTCGTCGACGCCCACGACCGCGAGGTCGTCGGGCACCCGGACGCCGGTGGCGTGCGCGCCGGCGAGGACGGCGAGCGCGACCTCGTCGTCGTAGGCGCACACGGCCGTCACCCGGTCGTCGCGGTCGCGCAGGCGCCGCACCGCCCGTGCCGCGGCGTCGGGGAACAGCGGCACGTCGACGACGACGGGCGCGGGCAGGCCGTGGGCGGCGCAGGCCGCCTGCACGCCGGCGAGGCGCGGCCGCATCAGGATCGTCGTGAGCGGGTCCGCCGACGCCGCGTACCCGAGGTGCGTGTGCCCGCGCGCGACGAGGTGCTCCACCTGGAGCGCGCCGACCTTGCGCTGCGGGATCCGCATCGCGTGACCGTCACCGCCGTCGACCGACAGACCGACCACGGGGATGCCCAGGTGCGCGGCGGCGGCCTCGTCCTCCGTCGCGAACGCGGCGACGTCGGCGACGCCGACCGGGCGCAGCTCGCGCAGGATCGCGTCCAGCGCGCGGCCGCGACGTCGCTGGTAGACGACGGAGTAGCCGTGGTCCTCGACGATCTCGCCGAAGGCGCCCAGCACCTCGAGCGCCACCTGACCGATCTGCCCGTCGGGGATGACGACGAGCACGACCTCGCTCGTGCCGCGCCGCAGGGCCCGCGCCGTCGCGGACGGCGTGTACCCGAGCTCGGCGGCGGCCTGCAGCACGCGCTCGCGGGTCGCCGCGCTGATCGTCTGGCCCGGGGCGTCGTTCATCACGTAGCTCACGGTGCTCTGCGAGACGCCCGCCTTCTGCGCGACGTCGCGGGACGTGACACGTCGTTCCGCCATGGCCGTCCTCCTCGCTCTGTGCCGGTCGCCGGGTCGCGGCACCGGTCGGGTCCCGTCGGGTGGCCGCGCGATCAGGTCGTCGCGCGCACCACCAGGTCCATCGCCGGCTCGTCGTCCGGCTCCGGGAGCTCGAGCTCCGGCTTGAGCCGCCGCAGCACGTGCTTGCCGAGGGTCGTGCCGATGTCGTCCGGCCCGATGTCGACCGTCGTCAGCGGCGGCGCCGCGAGACGACCGGCGGTGACGTTGTCGACGCCGACGACGGCGAGGTCGTCGGGCGACGTGAGGCCCGCCGCGCGCAACCCCGCCAGCACCGCGAGCGCCACCTCGTCGTTGTAGGCGCACACCGCGGTGACGGGGTCCTCGCGGTCGCGCATGCGCTGCACCGCGCGCTGGGCGGCGTCCACGAACAGCGGGACGTCCAGGACGACCGGCGCCGGCAGCCCGTGGTCCGCGCACGCCGCCTCGACACCCGTGAGGCGACCCCGCGCGAACTCCGCCACGGTCGGGTCCGTCGACGCCGCGAACGCGAGCCGGGTGTGGCCGCGCTGCACGAGGTGCTCCACCTGGAGGCGGCCGATGGCGGTCTGCGGCACGCGCATCGCACGGCCGGGCGCACCGTCGAGGGAGACGCTCACGACGGGGATGCCGCCCGCCTCCATCGCGGCCTCCTCCGCCGCCGGGAAGGCCGCGAGGTTCGCGATCGCGGCGGGCATGAGCTCGTGCCAGAGCGCCCGCAGGTCTCCGACGTCGCGCTGCCTGCGGTACACGACGGGGTGCCCGTGCGGCTCGAGGACCGCGGTCACGCCCTCGAGGATGGCGGCGATGGCGGAGCCGATGGGCGCGTCGGGCAGCACCATGAGCACGGTGTCGCTCGACCCGCGCCGCAGCGCCCGCGCGGCCGCGGACGGCGTGTACCCGAGCGCCGCCGCCGCCTCGCGCACGCGCTCACGTGTCGCCTTGCTGATCGACTGGTTCGGTGAGTCGTTCAGCACGTAGCTCACCGTGCTCTGCGACACCCCGGCGTGGCGCGCCACGTCCTTCGAGGTCACACGTCGTCCCGGCATCCCTCTCCCCTGGTCCGCACCCCACGCGGGGATACGGCCAGTCTGCACCCGTGTGCGCGGTTCTGTGCCGATTTCCGCGCAGGTTCCTGGGCGCACGACCATCTTCGGCGCCGACACGTATCAGCGCCGGACCGCCGTGACCCGTCGGCTACCGGTCAGCGACCGGCGAGCCAGGCCACCGAACGGCGCACGAGCTCCCGCCGCGACGCGCTCGCCCACGACCGCACGTCATGCCCGAGCGCGTCGTAGACCGCCCGGCCCCCCGGGGCGACCCACACGACCGGGTGGTCGCGGCCCTCGTGCCGCGTGGTCAGCAGCACGTGGCTGCCGTCGTCGACGACGAGGTCGCAGTACCGCTCGTCGAACGCCTCGACCGCGCCGAGCCCGGCGGTGACCGGGTGCCCCGCGTCGGCGACGTCGAACGTCGCCGGCCCGATCGGCGGGTGCCACGACGCGCCGTCGACCCACCGGCCGCCCACGGCCGCCGCCCAGCCGGGCGCGTCCGCGAACGTGTTGGCGGCGGAGTGCAGCGCCAGCAGCGGGACGCCGTCCGCGAGGAGCGCCGCGAGAGCGGCGTGGAAGGGCGCCCAGGCGGCGTCGTCGCCGTCGAAATCGGGGTCGACACGCCCGGAGCCGGCGGTCACGACGACGAGGTCCGGCCGGCCGAGCGTCTCGGCCACGAGGCCGTCCTCGGCGAGCAGCGCGGGCGACGTGCCGTGCACGTGGACGTCCCAGCCGTCGGCGGCGAGCAGCGGGTGCAGGACGCCGGCGGTGGCGGCGCCGTCGTGCCACGGGTCCTCGTAGCGGCCACGGCCCACGAGGACGAGCGCGCGCGGGCGCCGCTCCTCCCGCCGCCGGCGGGACGGCGCGGCGGCCGCGGCCGCGGCGGGGACGCCCGCCGCGGCGGGCTGGGCGCTGCCGTCGGGGACGTCGGACGAGACGGGGGTGGTGGCGTCGTTCGGCACCGGCCCAGTGTGCCGGGGCCGCCCGGGCAACGCAGGCTCGTCCGCAGGCACGGGTGCTCGGCGTCGGCTGCGAGGGGTGCTCGACATCGCCCCGGTGCGGTGCGACGATGGCACTGCAAACGTTTGCATTCTTCCAGCGCCCTTGCACCGGCGCCGTCGTCCTCCCCGAGGACGGCCCGCCCCCGACCCGACGGAGCGTCGTGAGCCCCACCCCGACCGGCACCCCGACCGGCACCGCACCCGCGACCCCGCCCGGCACCGCCGCCGCGCCCGCCCGCCCCCTCGCCGAGGTCGCGCTGCTCCTCGCCGCCGACGACGACGTCGCGGTCACCACGGCCGACGTCGCCGCCGGCACGCCCCTCGTCCTCGCGGGCGGCACCGTCACCGTGCCGGCCGACGTGCCCCGCGGGCACAAGCTGGCCGTCCGCGCCCTGCCGGCCGGTGCGCAGGTGCACAAGTACGGCCAGGTGATCGGGCGGACCACGGCGCCCGTCGCACCGGGCGACCACGTGCACGCGCACAATCTCGGCATGGACGCCGTCGCGCACGCGTACGAGTTCGGCACGGCGCGCGTGCAGGTGCCGCCCGCCGCGACCCCCCGCACGTTCGAGGGCTTCCGCCGCGCCGACGGCCTGGTCGGCACGCGCAGCTACGTCGGCATCGTGACGTCGGTCAACTGCAGCGCGTCGACGGCCCGGATGATCGCCGACCAGTTCCGCGGGCCCGTGATGGACGCGTGGCCGCACGTCGACGGCGTCGTCGCGCTCACCCACGACTCCGGCTGCGGTCTCGTGCCGACGTCCGAGGGCGGCCAGGTCCTGCGGCGCACGCTGCGCGGGTACGCGGCGCACCCCAACGTCACGGGCCTGCTGGTGCTCGGCCTGGGCTGCGAGATGCTCGCCGTCCAGGGCCTGCTCGCCGACCTGCCGGCGTCCCCGGACACGCTCGTCGAGCACCTGACGATCCAGGACGAGGGCGGGGTGCGTGCCACCGTGCGGGCGGGCGTCGCGGTCGTGCGCGGCATGCTCGACGAGCTGGACGGCCGGCGCCGCGAGACCGTCCCGGCGTCGTCGCTGGTCCTCGGGCTGAACTGCGGCGGCTCCGACGGCTACTCGGGCATCACCGCCAACCCGGCGCTCGGCCGCGCGTCCGACCTGCTCGTGGCGCAGGGCGGGACGAGCGTGCTCGCCGAGACGCCGGAGGTCTTCGGCGCCGAGCACCTGCTGACCCGGCGCGCCGTCAGCGAGGCCGTCGGCCGCCGCCTGCTGGACCGCATCGACTGGTGGCAGGACTACATGACGCGCGGCGGCGGCACGCTCGACAACAACCCGTCGCCCGGCAACAAGGCCGGCGGGCTGACGACCATCCTCGAGAAGTCCCTCGGCGCGGTGGCGAAGGGCGGCACGGCGGAGCTGTCCGCGGTGTACGAGTACGCCGAGCCGATCACCGACCGCGGCTTCACGTTCATGGACACCCCCGGCTACGACCCCGTCTCCGTGACCGGCCTCGTCGCCGGCGGGGCGACCGTCGTGTGCTTCACGACGGGCCGCGGGTCGGTGCTCGGCTCGAAGCCCGCGCCGTGCGTGAAGATCGCGACGAACACCGAGATGTTCGAGCGCATGCGCGAGGACATGGACCTCGACGCGGGTCGCATCGTCACCGGCACCGCCACGATCGGCGAGGTCGGCGACGAGATCCTCGACCTCGTGCTCGAGGTGGCGTCGGGCCGCGCGACGGTGAGCGAGGAGCTGGACCTCGGGCGCGACGAGTTCGTGCCGTGGCAGCTCGGCGCGGTGACCTGAGGCCGCCGTGCCCGCGACGCCCACGACCCTGCACGACGTCGCCCGCGAGGCCGGCGTGTCGCCCGCGACCGTGTCCCGCGCGCTGACCGGCGGCACCGTCAGCCCCACCACGCGCGCGGCCGTGCGCGCCGTCGCGGACCGGCTCGGGTACCGGCCCAACCGGGCCGCGCGCGGGCTCATCACGGGTCGCGCCGGCGCGCTGGGGCTCGTCGTCCCGGACCTCACCAACCCGTTCTTCGCCGACGTCGCCAAGGGCGTCGCCGCGCGGGCCCGGGCGGCGGACCTGCCCGTCTTCGTCACGGACACCGACGAGGAGGCCGGGCTCGAGGTCGAGGCCGTCGCGTCGCTGCGACGCAGCACGGACGGCCTGCTGCTGTGCTCGCCGCGCGCGTCCGACGCCGAGCTCCTCGAGGTCGCCGACCGCGCGACGACCGTCCTGCTGCACCGGCGCGTCGACGGCCTCCCGTCGGTGGCGGCGGACCTCGCCGACGGCACGCGGCAGGCCGTCGAGCACCTGCGCGCGCTCGGGCACCGGCGCGTCGCGTACGTGCCGGGCCGCCCGTCGTCGTGGGCGGGCGCGCAGCGCGACGTCGGCCTCGCCGCCGCGGCGGCCGACGGCGGCGTCGAGGTGGTGCGCTGCGCCGCCGTCGCCCCCACGTTCGCCGGCGGCGTGCAGGCGGCCGACCTCGTCCTCGCGGACGGCGCGACCGCGGTCCTCGCCTACAACGACCTCGTCGCCGTCGGGCTGCTCAGCCGGGCGGCGGCCCGCGGGGTGCGGGTGCCCGACGACCTCAGCGTGGTCGGGCACGACGACACCGTCGCGACGATGGGCCACCCCGCGCTGACGACCGTGGACGTGCCGCAGCGCCGCGCCGGCGGCACCGCCGTCGACCTGCTGCTGCGCCTCGTCGCCGCGGCCCGCGTGAACGCCGGCGCCCCGTCCGCGGCTGCCGCCCCCGGCACCGAGGTCACGCTGGCGACCCACCTGGTCGTCCGCGCCTCCACGGCGGAGCCCCGCCGCCGCTGACCGCCCACGCCGCGGCGCCCCGGCTCCACCTCGTCAGGTCGGTGCCGACCTCGTCGCGGCGGAGGGACGAGGTCGGCGCCGACGTGACGAGGTCGGCGCCCGGCGAGCTGGACCGGCGTCCCGGGATGCCCGGTGCGGCCCCCGCCCGTAGCGTCGGTCGGAGCCGACCCGGAGGTGTGCAGCATGGAGACCGACCTGACCGTCCGCCCGCTCGCGCTCGTCACCGGCGCGTCCAGCGGCATCGGCCTGGAGCTGGCGCGCGAGCTCGCGGAGCGCGGGTTCGACCTGCTCGTCACGGCCGAGAACCCCGAGCTCACGCTGGCCGCCGACGGCCTCGCGCAGATCGGCACCGCCGTGCGCGCCGTCCAGGCGGACCTGACGACCGTCGAGGGCGTCCAGACGCTCCTCGACGAGGTGACGGCGGTCGGCCGCCCGCTCGACGTGGCGGCGCTCAACGCCGGCCGCGGCGACGGCGGCGCGTTCGTGGAGATCCCGCTCGAGCACGACCTCGCGACCGTGCAGCTCAACATCGTCGCGAACCTGCGCCTCACCAAGGCGCTGCTGCCCGCGATGGTGCAGCGCGGCGCGGGCCGCCTGCTCATCACGTCGTCCGTGGCCGGCCTCATGCCGGGCCCGGGCTACGCGACGTACGCGGCGTCGAAGTCGTTCCTCACGTCGTTCGCGGAGGCGATCCGGCACGAGCTCAAGGACACGGGCGTCACCGTCACCGCGCTGATGCCCGGGCCGACGGACACGGACTTCTTCGAGCGCGCCGACATGGTCGAGACCGTCGTCGGGCAGGGCAGCAAGGACGACCCGGCCGACATCGCCCGCCAGGGCGTCGAGGGCCTGCTCGACGGCAAGGACAAGGTCGAGGTGCACACCGTCAAGGCGCGCATGCAGTCGGCGATGGCCGCGGTGCTGCCCGACGCCGCGAAGGCGAAGGTGCACAGCGCCTTCACGAAGCCGACGGGCGAGAAGGCGGAGCGCTCCGAGCTGACCGACTGAGGCCGTCCGGCCGGCCGTCGCGCGTCACACGTGGGACGTCAGGGTGCGACGCGCCCGTGCTCGACGAAGGCGGCGTGGGTGAGCGGCATGAGCTGCGCCCACGCCGCCTCCATCTGCTCGGCGACCATCTCGATCTCGCGCTGCGGGAACGACGGCACCTTCGCGTCCTCGCTCTTGGTGCGCAGCGACAGGAAGTGCATGAGCGAGCGCGCGTTGCACGTGGCGTACATCGACGAGAACAGGCCGACGGGCAGGACGGCCCGGGCGACCTCGCGCGCGACGCCGGCCGCGAGCATCTCCTGGTACGCGGTGTACGCGTGCGCGTAGGCGTCGCGCATGGCGGCGTCGACGACCGCGTGCTGCTCGGGCGTGCCGTCGAGGAACTCGTACCGGCCCGGCTTGCCCTGCTGCACGAGCCGGCGGTCCTCGCCCGGCACGTAGAACACGGGCTGCAGCTCGCGGTAGCGCCCGCTCTCCTCGTTGTAGGAGAACCCGACCCGGTGCCGGTGGAACTCGCGGAAGACGAAGATGGGCGCGCTGACGAAGAACGTCATCGAGTTGTGCTCGAACGGCGTGCCGTGCCGGTCGCGCATGAGGTAGTTGATGAGGCCCTTGGAGCGCGACGCGTCCGCGTCGATGTTCTCCAGGGTCGCCTCGCCCGCCGTCGAGACGCGCGCCGCGAACAGCACGTCGGCGTCGCGTGCGGCGTGCCGCACGAGCTCGACCGTGACGTCGCTGCGGTACGTCGGCTGCTGCTGCAGGACCTCGTCGCCCACCGTCATGCGTGCGTCCTCCCGGGGTGGCGCGGACCGGCCCGCGCGAGACGTGCGGCGCCACGGCACGACCGCCGGCACCGCGTGCGAGCGTACCGTCGGCGGCCGCGGCGCCCGCGCACCCGTCCGGCGTCGCCTGGCCCACCTCGCGGGAATTCTCATCTACGGTGGTGACGTTGAGAACGCGGCGGCGGGACGGGCCCGCGCCGGTGCGGAGGGCAGCGACATGATCGGGCAGCGCGTCACCCGGCAGCGGACGGCGATCGCCGGCCTGCTGGACGACCTCGGCGAGTTCCGGAGCGCGAAGCAGATCCACCTCGCCCTCCAGCAGCGCGGCGACGACATCGCGCTGGCGACGGTCTACCGGACGCTCAACGCGATGGCGGAGTCCGGCGACGTCGAGGTCCTGCTCAACCCCACGGGCGAGCACACGTACCTGCGCTGCGCCCCCACGGCGAGCCACCACCACCACCTGGTGTGCCGGCACTGCGGCCGCACGGTCGACGTGGACGCGCCGCAGCTCGAGGAGCTCGTGAGCGCGCTGGCCACCGAGCACGGGTTCACCGAGCTCGAGCACTCCGTGGACTTCGTCGGCGTGTGCGCCGCGTGCGCCCGGGCGGGCGCGGCTCGCTGACCGTCCCCCGGCGCACCGGCCGGCCCCGCGGCGCGTCGGTGCCCGACCGCGGGCGTCAGTGCCGGTGCCCGCGGTCGGCGGCGACGTCGGCGTGCGCCGTGCCGCTCGCGACGACCGCCGCGATCGCCGTCGTCAGCGGGATGGCCAGCACGAGCCCGATCGAGCCGGCCAGGGTGCGGACGATCTCCTCGGCGAACGCCCCGCTCGTGAGCGTGCGCGCGAGCGGCTGGCTGTAGACCTCGAGCAGCAGCAGGACGGGCAGCGAGGCCCCGGCGTACGCGAACGCGATCGTGTAGACGGTCGACGCGATGTGGTCCCGCCCGATGCGCATGCCCCGCGTGAACAGCTCCCGCACGCCGGCCGACGGGTCCGCGGCCCGCAGCTCCCACACGGCCGACGCCTGCGTGATCGTCACGTCGTTGAGCACGCCGAGGCCCGCGAGCACGACGCCGCACAGGAACACGCCGCGCAGCACCTGCACGCCGTCGTCGCCGAGCAGCCGCGCGAGCTGGAACGTGTCCTCGCTCGTCACCGGCTGCAGGTGGGCCAGCGCGGCGCCGGCGACGCCCAGGCCGGTGACGAGCGCGAGCCCGGCGAGCGTCCCGACGAGCGCGGTGGTGGTGCGCAGCGAGACGCCGTGCGCGAGGTACAGCACCGTGACGACGATGGCGGCGGACGCGCACAGCGCCACGACCAGCGCGTTCTCCCCCGCGACGACGGCGGGCAGCAGGTAGGCGCCGAGCACGCCGAACGCGACGGCGAGCCCGACCAGCGCGCGCAGCCCGCGCACGCCCGCGACGGCCACGGTGAGCAGCCCGAACACGACCGCGAACGCCGTCAGCGGCACCCCGCGCGCGAAGTCGCCCCACGCCCACACCTCCGGCTGGCCGTCGGCCGCGGGGTACCGCTCGAGCACGACGCGCGTGCCGGCCGGGACGTCGGCGGGCGCCAGCCCGGCGGTGGCGTACACCTCGACGGACCCGCCCGCGTCGTCGCCGGGCACGTCGGCCGTCACCCGCAGGCACCGCACCTCCGCCGGCACGCTGCCGTCCGGCTCGACGTCCTCGACGGTGCCCTCGCAGGTCTCCCACCGGGCGTCGGTGACGCGCGCGGTGACGAAGTCGACGGCTCCGGCCTGCGTCGGGTCCTGCGCCGCGCGGGGCCCGGTGGGCCAGGTCAGCGCGATGCCCGCGAGCGCGGCGACGGCCACCGCGACCACGACGAGGACGAGCCACGCACCGGCCCGGGGGCCCTGCCCGCCCGTCGGGCCGACGTGGGCGGCGGCTCGGGGGCGGGCGGGCGCGTCGTCGGGGTGCACGGACCGATCCTGGCAGGCGGTGCGGGGTGCACGCCGCACGGGTGAGGCGCGACGCGGCGGCACGCGTCGCGTCCCACGCCCGGGGGACGCTCGCGTCGCCGCGCCGCCCGGTCGGGGCGAGACTCGACGCGTGCCCGCGCTGCCCGACCTGGTCCGCCCGATGCTCGCCGTGCCCGGCGAGCTCCCCACCGGGGACGACGCGGGCTGGGCGTACGAGATGAAGTGGGACGGCGTGCGCGCCGTCGCGTACGTGCAGGGCGGCCGCGTGCGGCTGCTGTCGCGCAACGACCGCGACGTCTCGCGCTCGTACCCCGAGATCGCCGCCCTCGGGGACGCGGTCGGACCCGCGCCGGTCGTGCTCGACGGCGAGCTCGTCACGTTCGACGCGCGCGGCGCCCCCGACTTCGGCCGGCTCCAGCAGCGGATGCACGTGGCCGACCCCGCGGTGGCGCGCCGGCTCGCGCGCACGGTGCCGGTCGTCTACCTCGTGTTCGACGTGCTGCACGTCGGCGACCGGCCGACGCTCGCCCTGCCGTACGACGAGCGCCGCGAGCTCCTCGAGGGCCTGGGCCTCGGCGGGCCGTCGTGGCAGGTGCCGCCGTCGTTCGCCGGCCCGGGTGCCGACGTGCTCACCGCGAGCCGCGAGCTCGGGCTCGAGGGCGTGCTCGCCAAGCGCCGCGCCGCGACGTACCGGCCGGGCGCCCGCTCGCCGGACTGGCGCAAGGTCAAGCACGTGCACATGCAGGAGGTGGTGCTGGTCGGGTGGCGCCCCGGGCAGGGCCGGCGCGCGGGCACGGTCGGCTCGCTGGTGCTGGGCGTCCACGACGCCGACGGCGTGCTGCGGCCCGCGGGCGGCGTCGGCACGGGCTTCACGGGCCGCGCCCTCGACGACCTGGGGACGCTGCTGCGCCCGCTGGAGCGCGCGACGCAGCCCGTGGAGGGGCACCTGCCGCCGGCGGACGTGCGGGACGTGCACTGGGTCGAGCCCCGTCTCGTCGGCGAGGTCGTGCACGCGGGCTGGACGTCCGACGGCCGCCTGCGTCACCCGTCCTGGCGAGGGCTGCGGCGCGACAAGCACCCGGATGACGTGATCCGCGAGGACTGACCCCTATCCTGGGCACCCGCGACATGTCCTGGCCGAGCAACGGCCGATCCGCGGATCCCGGTGGAGGGCGGTCCCGTGTCCGGTCCTGGTCCGTCGCGCCGTCGGCCGGACGTGCTGACGCCGGCGTCCGTCGTGGACGCCGCGCTCGCGCGCCTCACCGACCTCGCGGCCCGGCTGCTCGGCGCCGGCACCGCGCACCTGTCGCTCGTCGACGGCGCGTCCGCGGTACCCGGCCTCGCCTCCGCGTCGGACCTCGACGACCTGTGCGCCGCGACCACGACGGGCACCGTGCCCCTCGTCGTCCCGGACACGGCCGCGGACCCGCGCACCGCCTCGCTGCCCGCCGTGCGCGACGGGACCGTGCGCGCCCACCTGGGCGTGCCGCTCGTGGGGCGCGAGGGACGGGTCGTCGGCGCCCTCTGCGTCACGCACCCCGAGCCGCGCGCGTGGTCCGGCACCGACGTCGGGCTGCTGTCCGACCTCGCGGCCGCGGCGGTGACCGAGCTCGAGCTCGCGACGCTCTCCCTGGACTACGAGGCGGACCGGCTGCGCTGGCTGCTCGCGGTGAACGCGGGCGGTGTCGGGTCCTTCGACTGGGACCTGCGCAGCGGCCGCATCGACTGGGACGACCAGCTGCACGCGCTGTTCGGCATGGAGCCCGGGCAGTTCGGCGGGACGATCGAGGAGTTCCGGCTCGTCGTCCACCCCGACGACGCGCCCCGCGTGGACCAGGCCATCGCGCGCGCGATCGAGTCGTGCTCCGAGTACGACGCCGAGTACCGGGTGCTCCTGCCGGACGGCACGTACCGGTGGGTGCAGGCCCGCGGCACCGTGCTGGCCGGGGAGGACGGCACGGCGGTGCGGCTGCTCGGCGCGGCGTACGACACGACCGCGCAGCGCGACACCGACGCCCGCATCGCGCGCGTCCTCGAGACGATGTCGGCGGCGTTCTTCCTGCTCGACGAGGCGTGGCGGTTCACGTACGTCAACGGCGAGGCGGAGCGGCTGCTCGGCCGCTCGCGGGACGAGCTGGTCGGCGGGGACATCTGGGAGCTGTTCCCGGCCGCGGTGGGGTCCGACTTCGAGGTGCACTACCGCGGTGCCGCGGCGTCGGGCGAGCCCCGGGCGTTCGAGGCGTACTACCCGCCGCCGCTCGACGCCTGGTACGAGGTCCGCGCCTGGCCGGGCACCGACGGGCTGTCGGTGTACTTCCTCGACATCACGGCGCGCCGCTCGTCGCAGGAGGAGGCGGCCCGGGCCCAGCGGCGCCTGCGGGCGGCGTCCGCCCGCCTGCAGCTGCTCGCCGCCGTGAGCGACGACCTCAGCTCCACGCTGGACACCGAGGACGCCGTCCGTCGCCTCGCCCGGCACCTCGTGCCGGGGCTCGGGTCCTGGTGCCTCATCACGATGGCGGACGAGCACCGCCAGCTGCGGGACATCGCGAGCTGGCACGCCGAGCCGGAGCTGCGGGAGACCGTGGCCCGCTACGCGGACCTGCGCCTGACGGCCCTGTCGCCCCGCTCGTACCTGTTCCAGGCGCTGCGCACCGGCCAGCTCGTGGAGGTGCCGGACGCGACCGAGACGATCGTCGCGGCGCTGTCCGGCGAGGCCCGCGACGTGCTGCGGGACCTCGCGCCCCACATGGCGTACGCGATCCCGATGCGCGCCCGCGGCCGCACGGTCGGCGCGATCACGCTCTTCCTCGACGCGGAGCGCGGCACCCTCCCCGCGGACGACCTCGCGATGCTCGTCCAGCTCGCGGACCGCGCCGGGCTGGCGCTCGACAACGCCCGCCTGTACGAGGAGCAGCGGCACATCTCCGAGACCCTGCAGCGGGCGCTGCTGTCGGCGCCGGTCGAGCCCGACCACGTGCACGTCGTCGTGCGGTACCAGCCCGCCGACGAGGCCGCCGAGGTCGGCGGCGACTGGTACGACGCGTTCCTGCAGCGCGACGGCTCGACGGTGCTCGCGATCGGCGACGTCATGGGCCACGACACCCAGGCCGCCGCCGCCATGAGCCAGGTCCGCACGCTGCTGCGCGGCATCGCGTACACGTCCGGCGGGTCGCCCGCGGAGGTCCTCGAGAGCCTCGACGACGCCATGCGCGCGCTCAAGGTCGACACCATGGCCAGCGCCGTGGTCGCCCGGCTGGAGCAGGACGCGGACCTGCAGGAGCGCGGGCTGCGGCGCCTGCGCTGGTCGAACGCCGGCCACCTCGCGCCCCTGCTGCTGCTGCCCGACGGCACCGTCCGCGAGCTGGCCGGTGCGGAGCCGCAGATGCTGCTCGGGGTCGTGCCGGGCCGCCGGCGCCTGGACGAGGACGTCGTGCTGGGGAACGGCTCGACCGTGCTGATGTTCACCGACGGTCTCGTCGAGCGCCGCGGCGAGCACGTCCGCGACGGGCTCACGCGCCTGCGCGACCTCCTCGCGGAGCTCGCGCCGCGCGCGGTCGCCGACGCCCGCAGCGCGGACGGCCTCGACCTCGAGGCGCTCGTCGACGAGGTCGTGCGGCGCATGCTCGACGGCCGCGCGGACGACGACGTCGCCGTCGTCGCCGTGCACCTGTACGACCAGGACCGGCCGCGGCCGGCGGTGGCCGGTCCCTCCCACGTGTAGGCGCGGCCCGGGACGGTCCACGGCGGCCGTCCCCCCGGACCGGCCGCCGTGGACGTGCGCGGGGCCCCCTCGTCAGCGCAGCCGGCGCACCAGCGCGCGGATCCCGGCGGCGGCGACGACCCCGGCGACGACCCACGTGCCGCCGACGAGCACGGGGTCGAACGACTGGTGCAGCACGTCGACGCGCTTGCCGTCCCGGCGCGAGCTCAGCCCGTGCCGGCGGCGTTCGGAGAGGATGCCCGTCTCGGTGACGGGGTCGTCCGGCCGTCCCGACACGAACGACGCGAGGTGGCTCTCCCACGCGTCGACGCGGTCGCCGGCGATGAGCAGGAGCCAGTGGGCGGCGCGCCCCTCACTGAACCGGTCGTACGCGTAGCGGCGGATCGCCCCGGACAGGCCGTGCAGCGGCTGGGCGGTGCCGAACGCCGGCGTCAGGCGCGCGTGCTCGATCGAGCGCTCGCGGTCCTCGCCGCCCGGCTGCTGCTCCGGCTCGTGCCAGTGGGCGCCGCTGTCGAGGTCGCGCCGCTCGCGCGGCACGGACGGCCGGTCGGCGGGGTCGAGGTCCGCACCCCAGCCGGGGATGCGGGCGCGCAGCTGCTCCGGGGTCTCCGGCAGCGGGGGCTTCTCGGGCGTGTAGGGCACGGTCCGCTCCTCTCAGGCGTCGCCGGTGACGACGAGGGTCTTGATGCAGCCGTCGAGCTTGGCGGAGAACATGTGGTAGCCCTCCGCGATGTGCTCGAGCGGGATGCGGTGCGTCACGATGTCGCTCGGCGTCAGGTAGCCGGCGCGGATGTGCTCGAGCAGCCGGGGCCACTGCCGCTTCACCGGCGCCTGGTTCATCCGCAGCGTCAGGCCCTTGTTCACGGCGTCGCCGAACTTCACGGCGCTGAAGATGGGCCCGTACGCCCCGAGCACGGAGATCGTGCCGCCCTTGCGGGCCCCGTCGATCGCCCAGTTCAGCGCGACCGGCGAGCCGCCCTGGAGCTTGAGCTTGGCGCCCGTCACGTGCTGCGTGAGGTTGCCGTCCGCCTCCGCGCCCACGGCGTCGATGACGACGTCGGCGCCGAGGTGGTCGGTCGCCCGCTTGAGCGTCACGACGACGTCGTCGACCTCGCCGAAGTTGATCGTCTCCGCGAACGCGAACGTCCGCGCCTTCTCGAGGCGGTAGTCGAGGTGGTCCACGACGATGACGCGGCCGGCGCCCATGAGCCACGCGGACCGCGCCGCGTACAGGCCCACCGGCCCCGCGCCGAGCACGACGACGACGTCCCCCTCCGCGATGTCCCCCAGCTGCGCGCCGAAGTAGCCGGTCGCCAGGGCGTCGGTCATGAGGACGGCGTCCTCGTCGGGCAGCCAGTCCGGGATCTTCGACGGGCCCACGTCCGCGAACGGCACGCGCACGTACTCGGCCTGCCCGCCGTCGTAGCCGCCGGTGGTGTGCGAGTAGCCGTAGATCCCGCCGACCGCGGTCGCGTTCGGGTTCACGTTGTGGCAGTTGGACCACAGGCCGCGCGCGCAGAAGAAGCACGAGCCGCAGTAGATGTTGAACGGCACCATGACGCGGTCGCCGACCTGCAGGTTCTGCACCGACGGCCCGACCTGGTCGACGACCCCGATGAACTCGTGGCCGAACGTGTGGCCGATCCGCGTGTCCGGCATGAGCCCGTGGTAGAGGTGCAGGTCGGAGCCGCAGATCGACGCGGTCGTCACGCGGACGATCGCGTCGTTCGGGTGCTCGATCCGCGGGACGTCCTTCTCCTCGACGCGGACCTTGTACGGACCTCGGTAGACCATCGCGCGCACGGGCGCACCACCCCTCGAGCCGTCGTCGGCGCGCCACGTCCTGGACGCACGGTCCAGGTTGGCACGCACCGCCGGGGTGCGCCCGCCGGGCGTGACGGGGCCACCGCGGCGACCATGGACGGCGACCGGGCCGCACCGGCGCGCCCGCGTGAGGAGGAGGCCCGCACGTGAGCATCGACGTCCGTCCCGGCACCGTGGTCGTCTACACCGACATCGTCTGCGCCTGGTCCACGCTCGCCCTGCACCGGTTCTACGCCGAGCGCGAGCGGCTGGGGCTGACGGACGAGGTCCGCGTCGACCACCGGGCGTTCCTGCTCGAGGACGTCAACCGCTTCCCGATCCCCAAGCGGTACCTCGACGTCGAGCTGCCCGTCGTCGGCGCGCTCGCCCCCGACCTCGGGTGGACGCCGTGGCAGCAGGACCCGTCGACCTGGCCGATCACGTCCGCCCCGGCGAACGAGGCCGTGCACGCCGCCAAGGACCAGTCCCTCGTCGCCGCCGAGCAGCTGGACATGGCGCTGCGGCTGGCGTTCTTCCGCGACAGCCGGCCCATCAGCCTCCAGCACGAGGTGCTCGACGTCGCGGGCGGATGCGACGCCGTCGACGTCGACGCGCTGCGGGACGCGCTCGACGAGGGACGTGCCCGCGGCCCGATGATGCGCGACTACCGCGCGCGCGCCGACGACGTGCAGGGCAGCCCGCACTTCTTCCTCCAGGACGGCTCCGACGTGCACAACCCGGGCGTCGAGCTGCACTGGGTCGGCGAGGCGGGCGCCGGCTTCCCGGTCGTCGACGCGTACGAGCCGGAGGCCTTCGCCGACCTGGTCCGCCGGGCGGCGGCGCGGTGAGCGGCCTAGCGTGGACGTGTCCGCACGTCGGGCGGCGGAGCCCACGGCCGCCCGCGTGCCCCCGACGACAGGACACGCCATGGCAGCCCACGCCGGAGAGAAGGCGCAGAAGACCGGTGACTTCTACTGCGCGAGGTGCGACGAGAAGGTGCACGTCACGCAGGGGGACGAGATACCCCGGTGCCCCAACGGGCACAGCGAGTACGAGACCCGGCGCAACGAGCCGGGCAACAAGAGCTGACGCGGGGCGCCCGCACGGGATGACGCGCCGTGCGTGAGCTCGTCGTCCTCGGCACGTCGTCGCAGGTGCCGACGCGCACGCGCAACCACAACGGCTACCTGCTGCGCTGGGACGGGCAGGGCGTGCTGGTCGACCCCGGCGAGGGCACGCAGCGGCAGATGATCCACGCGGGCGTGGCGGCGTCCGCGGTGACGCGCGTGTGCCTCACGCACGTGCACGGCGACCACTGCTACGGGCTGCCAGGGGTCCTGTCGCGCATGGTGCTCGACGGCGTCGAGCACCCGGTGCACGTGCACTACCCGGCGTCGGGCGAGCCGGTCGTGCGCGCGCTCGTCGCGCTCGCCACGCCGGGGCTGGACCTGCACCTGCACCCGCACGGCGCCGCCGGTGCGGTCGCCGACGGGCTGGAGGTCGTCCCGCTGCGGCACCGCGTCGAGGCGTACGGGTACCGGCTGACCGAGCCGGACGGGCGCACGTTCCTGCCCGACCGGCTGGCGGCGGCCGGGATCACCGGACCGGACGTGGGCCGGCTCGCGCGCGAGGGCCGGCTGGGGCCGGTGCGGGTGGAGGACGTCAGCGTGCCGCGTCCCGGTCAACGCGTCGCCGTCGTCATGGACACCGCGGTGTGCGACGGCGCCGCCGAGCTCGCGGACGCCGCCGACCTGCTGCTCGCCGAGTCGACGTTCGCCGACGCGGACGCGGGCCTCGCCGAGGCGTACCTGCACCTGACGGCAGGCCAGGCGGGCGCCCTCGCCGCGGCCGGCGGCGTGCGCACGCTCGTGCTCAGCCACTTCTCGTCGCGGTACACCGACGTCGAGCCGCTGCGCGCGGAGGCGGAGGCGGCGGTGCGGGCGGCGGGCGCGTCGACGACGGTCGTCGCCGCGCACGACGGGGACCGCGTGCGCGTGCCGGCCCGGCGCACCGCCGGGTGACGGCTCGGTGAACATCCGTACCGCCCGGTGGCGGGCCCGTGCGGCGGCGGGTAGTCAGGTCGTATGTCCATGGCCGAGCCCCTGATGCCCCACCTGCCCGAGACCGACGAGGAGATCGCCGCCGCCGACCCCGGCCACGGCGCGCCGGAGCCCGCGCCGGGCACCGGCATCGGCGGCGAGGACCCCGACACGCAGGTCGACGACCACGACGGGCCGACGACCCGCGCGGCCGACACCGCGCCGGCGGCCGTGCGCGACGCGGACGTGACCGACGAGGAGCCGCCGTTCCGCACGCCGCAGCCGGACGACGTCCGGCGCACCGCCGGCGACGCCTGACCGCGGCGCGGGCGCCGGCCGGCGGGTCAGCGCCCGCGGAACGGCCCGTGCAGGGCCGCCCACTGCAGCAGCATGATCGTCTTCGCGTCCGCGACCTCCCCGGTCAGCGTCATGGCCAGGGCCCGCGGGAACGGCAGCTCGACGACCTCGATGTCCTCGCCCTCCTCCGCCAGCCCGCCGCCGGCGGCCGTGCGCTGCGCCGGCGTGTACGGCGCCGCCCAGAAGTGCAGGCGCTCGGTGACCGAGCCGGGGCTCATCCACACGTCGAAGACGCGCTCGAGCGCGCCGACCTGCACGCCCGTCTCCTCCTCGGCCTCGCGCCGGATCGCCGTGGCGGGGTCGTCGTCGTCGAGCAGTCCCGCGGCCGTCTCCAGCAGCATGCCGTCGGGGTGGCCGTTGACGTAGACGGGGAACCGGAACTGGCGCGTGAGCAGGACGGTCGCACGGTCGGGGTCGTACAGCAGGACGGTCGCGCCGTTGCCGCGGTCGTACGTCTCCCGCTGCTGGCGCCGCCACCGGCCGTCGCTGCCGCGGTAGTCGAGGGTCGTGCGGCGCAGCACGTGCCACGCGGCGGCGAGCAGCTCGACGCCGACGACCCGCACGCGCGGGTTGCCGGTCAGGTCGAGGCCCGTGCGGTCGAGGTCGGTGCGGCCGCGGTGGTCGGGCACGCGGGTGCCGGGCTGGGCGTCGGTCGTGGCGGTCGGCGCAGAGGTCATGCCGAGCACGCTACGTGCAGTACCGTGCAACAACAAGATCAATCGTGCAGTGATCGTGCACGACCGAGGAGGCCCCGTGCTCACCGCCCAGCGTCGCGACGTCCTGCTCGAGCGGCTGCACGCCGACGGCCGGATCGTCGCCAAGGACCTCGCCGCCGAGCTCGGCCTCTCGGAGGACACCGTGCGCCGCGACCTGCGCGAGCTCGCGGCCGCTGGCCTGTGCCAGCGCGTCTACGGCGGCGCCCTGCCCGCCTCCCCCGCGGTCGGCGACCTCGCCGCCCGCCGGACGGTCGCCGTCACGAGCAAGGAGCGCGTCGCGGCCGCCGCGGCACGGCTCGTCACGCCCGGCAGCACCGTGCTCCTCGACGGCGGGACGACCGCGCTCGCCGTCACGGCCGCCCTGCCGCCGGACCTCGACGCCACCGTGGTCACCCACAGCCCCGTCGTCGCCGCGGCGCTCGTGGGGCACCCGCGCGTCGAGCTCGTGCTCCTCGGCGGACGCGTGTTCAAGCACTCCGGTGTCGCGTGCGGGGCCGCCGCGGTCGAGGCCGCCGAGCGCGTGGGCGCCGACCTGTTCCTGCTCGGCGTCACCGGTGTGCACCCGACCGCCGGCCTCACCACGGGCGACGCCGACGAGGCCGCCATGAAGCGCGCGCTCGCCCGCCGGGCCGCCGACACGTACGTCCTCGCGAGCGCCGAGAAGATCGGCGCGGCGTCGCCGTTCACCGTGCTGCCGCTCGCGGACGTCGCCGGCGTCGTCACCGACGTGCCCGCCGACCACCCGGTGCTGCGGGACCTGGACGCGGCGGGCGTCCCCCTCCTGCACGCCTGAGCGCACGGCCTGCGCGGGCCGCGCCGCCGGGGCACAGTGGACGGCGACGGACGTCGCCCGACGAGGAGGACCATGCGCACCGCACGCCACCCTGACCCGCCGACCGGCCGCTGAGGCACGCCGGTGTGGTTCGACTCTTGGGGCGACCTGCTGCGGGTCGTGCTCGTCGGCGCCGCCGCGTACGCGACGCTCGTCGCGCTGCTGCGGGTCACCGGCAAGCGGTCGCTGGCGAAGCTCAGCGCGTTCGACCTCGTCGTCACGGTGGCGCTCGGCTCGACCTTGGCCACCATCCTGCTGAGCGCCGACGTGTCGTGGACCGAGGGCGCCACGGCGTTCGTCGTGCTGCTCCTGCTGCAGCTCGCGGTGTCGTGGACGGCCACGCGCGTGCGAGCCGGGAGGTGGGTCGTGACGGCCCACCCCACGACCGTGCTGCGGGACGGCGTCGTCGACCACGACGCGCTCACGGCCCAGCGCCTCACCGAGGCGGAGCTCCGCCAGGCGGTCCGCAGCTCGGGCGTGGGCGGCCTGGACCAGGTCGCGCGCGTCGTGCTCGAGACCGACGGCACGCTCAGCGTCATCACGTCGCAGCAGCTCGGCGACGGCAGCGCGCTGGAGCCGGAGGACCGCTGACCACGACGTCACGGACGTCCGCGGTCACGCCCGGGCGGCGACGGGCCCCGGCGACCGTTGGCCACCGGGGCCCGTGGCACCCGCCCGACGTCAGCCGCGCGGCTGCGCCGGGTTCGTCGGGTCGCCGTGCGACGGCGGGTTCTGCGGCGGGCCGGTCGTCGCCGGCGACGCGGCGCTGCCGCCCTGCGGCGGCGCGGCCTGCTCGGGCGCGTACCCGGCCGGGTCGCCCGTGGACGGCTCGGCGCCGTCGGCGAGCTCGCGCAGGCGCTGGTCCAGCACCTGCAGCACGGGGAGCCGGTTGCCGTGCTGCTCCTCGTAGCGGCGCAGGACGTCGAGCTCGTCGGCCTCCAGCGAGCGGATGCGGTGGCCGAGGCTCCCGACGGGCAGGTGGTCGTAGTCCGGGACGGGCAGCGCATCACGCGCGACGTCGTCGGTCATGTCGCTCCTCCGGGTCGGGGATGGTCCTCCCAGCATGTGCCGTGCCGCCGGGACCCGCACCCGCACCGGCCCACGTCGGGCGACCGGACGCACCCCGGGTCCGGGGCGTCCGGGTGCGGGCGGCTCACGAGGGGCACACGCTGGGGACGGCGCAGCCGACGCGGGGCGCCGCGACCGGCCGGCCCACGCCGGCGCAGGACCGCACGAGGGGGCGACGATGAGAGCACACGCACGACACGCAGCCGTGACCGCACTGGCGGCGCTGGCGCTCGCCGGCTGCACCGCCGACGGCGCCGCACCGGCGGGCACCGCGGACGCCGGCACCGCGGCGTCCACGCCCGTCGTCACGGGCGTCCCGATCGCGACGGCGACGCTCGCGGACGCCGACGGCAACGAGCTCGGCGACGTGCAGATGATTCCCGAGGACGACGCGGTGCGCGTCATCGTCGACGTGGAGGGGATGGACCCGGGCTTCTACGCGCTGCACGTCCACACGACCGGCCTGTGCGACCCCGAGAGCTCGCCGCCCGACGACCCATCGCGCACGGGGGCGTTCCTCTCCGCGGGCGGGCACCTCGGGTCGGACGAGGACCAGCACCCCGAGCACGCCGGCGACCTGCCCAGCCTCTACGTGCAGGCGGACGGCACCGGGCAGCTGGAGACCGTGACGGACCGGCTGACGGACACCGACCTGTTCGACGACGACGGCAGCGCCGTCATGGTGCACGCCGGGCACGACAACTTCGCGAACATCCCGGAGCGGTACGCGCCCGAGGGGCCCGACGAGGAGACGCTCGGTACAGGCGACGCGGGCGACCGCCTCGCCTGCGGCGTCGTCGAGTGAGATGAGCGCCGGCGCCCGGCACGCGACCGGGCGCCGGCGCGGTCGCCTCAGGCGCGGCAGCACCTGGTCGCGCGTCAGGACCGTGCGGAACGGGTCGCCGCGCTCGGCGATGCGGTCGAGCACCGTGCGCACGGTGAAGGCGTCCGGGCGCAGCCACGGGGCGTCGAGCTCGTCCCACGTGATCGGCGCGGACACCGGTGCGCCGGCGGCGGCCCGCGGGCTGTACGGCGCGACGAGGGTCTTGTTGATCGCGTTCTGCGTGTAGTCGAGCCGCGCCTGGCCGCCGCGCTCGCGCACCTCCCAGCGCCAGCTGACGAGCTCCGGCACGACGGCGCCCACCGTGCGGGACAGCGTCTCGACCCACGCGCGCGTCTCGTCGAACGACGGCCCGACCGCGATCGGCACCCAGATCTGGATCCCGCGCCGGCCCGTCAGCTTGGGCTGCGCCGTCACGCCGAGGTGCGCGAAGGCGTCGCGGTGCAGCCGCGCGAGGAGCAGCACGTCCTCCCAGGACGTCGACGTGCCCGGGTCGAGGTCGACCAGCGCGTACGTCGGCCGGTGCGGCTCCGCGGCGAGCGACGTCCACGCGTGCCACTCGAGGGCGCCGAAGTTCGCCGCCCACACGAGGGCGGCCGGCTCGTCGACCACCAGGTACGTCGTCGTCTCCCCGTCGTCGGCCTCGGGGTTGTCCCAGCGCGGCACCCAGTCGGGCGCGTGGTCCGGCAGCTGCTTGTGCCAGAACCCCTTCGTCGCCGCGCCGCCCGGGTAGCGGTGCATGTTGAGCGGGCGTCCGCGCAGGTACGGCAGCACGACGGGCGCGATGCGCGCCGCGTAGCGGACCAGCTCGCGCTTGGTGACCGGCTCCTCGCCCTCGCGCCCGGGGAACAGCACCTTGTCGAGGTTGGTCACCCGCAGGCTCCGCCCGAGGACGTCCCACGTGCCGTCCCTGCGGATCGCGTCGAGCGCGGCGAGCTCGTCGTCCGTGGGCCCGGGCGGCACCGGCGGGTGCAGCTCGACCGACGCCTGCGCGGCCGGCAGGTCGGAGCGCCACAGCCGGTCGGGATCCGCCTTCACCTCGTCGTTCGTGCGTCCGGAGACGACCGACGTCGGGTGGTCCTCCGCGTCCCAGCCGCTCACCGCGTGCTCGTCGTGCTTGTGCATCATGAGCCACTGCTCCTTGCCGCCGTCGCCCGGGCCGCCGGTGCGCACCAGCAGGAACTTCCCCGTCAGCCGCGTGCCGTGCAGCTCCGCGTGCAGCTCGCCCCGCGCGACGTCTGCGGCCGGGTCGTCGCCCTTGTACGGCTCCCACGTGCCGCGGTCCCAGACGATGACGTCGCCGCCGCCGTACTCGCCGGCCGGGATGACGCCCTCGAAGTCCTCGTACTCGAGCGGGTGGTCCTCGACGTGCACGGCCATCCGCCGCACGTCGGGGTCGAGCGTCGGCCCGCGCGGCACCGCCCAGCTGACGAGGACGCCGTCGATCTCGAACCGGACGTCGTAGTGCAGGCGCCGCGCACGGTGCCGCTGCACGACGAAGCGCCGCGCCGCGCCGGGTGCCGGCTCGGGGGCCGCGCCCGCGGGCTCGGGCGTGCGGTCGAACCGCCGCATCGACCGGTACGTCTCGAGCTCGCCGGGACGCTCCCCGCCGCCTCGCGCCATCGGTCCACCTCCCGTGCCGTCGCGCGCAGGCGCGCGCGTCCGCTGACGCAGACAGCGTGGCCGAGACGCGCCGGGAGCGCGCCCCGAGCCGCAACCGGTGGACCCTCGCCAGGCACCCGGCACCGGCGTAGCGTCGCGAGCGTGCGGGTGGCGACCTGGAACGTGTGGTGGCGGTTCGGGGAGGACTGGCCGTCGCGCGAGCGCGCGATCCGTGCCGTGCTGGCGGACGTGCGGCCCGACGTCCTCGGTCTGCAGGAGACCTGGCGCGACGCGGACGGCAGCCAGCCGGAGTCCCTGGCGGACCTGCTCGGCGGGTACGGCGTCTTCGTCCCCGTCGGTGTGCCGCCGGTACCGGACCCGCCCGAGCACCCCGACCAGGTGGGCGTGGAGATCGGCATCGGCCTCGTCAGCCGGTGGCCCGTGCTGACGACGGCCGTGCACGACCTCCCCGCGCACGTGCACGCCCCGGCGCGCGCCCTGCACGCCGAGCTCGACCACCCGGCCGGACCGCTGCACGTGCTCGTCGCGTGCACCGAGTGGGAGCCCACGCCCGAGGCGACGGCCGACCACCGCGCGCAGACGCGTGCGCTCGCGGCTCTGCTCACCGACCCGGACCTCGACGGCGGCCTGCCGGTGCTGCTGGTCGGCGACCTCAACGCGGAACCCGGCACGCCCGAGCTGGCGCCGCTGCTCGCCGTCGCCGACGACCTCTGGGTGCGCGGGGGCGGCGCCGCGGACGCCGTGACGCTGTCCTCCGCCACGCCGATGGCCCCGCTGGAGGCGGTCAAGCAGATCGACCGGCGCATCGACCACGTCCTGGCGCGCCCCGGCCGGGCCGGCGACCCGCCGCCGCGGGTCACCCGGGCCGTGCTCGCGGGCGACCGGCCCGTGGACGGCACGCTCCCGTCGGACCACCGGGCGGTCGTGTGCGACGTGGAGCTCGCCGGCGGCTGAGGCGGCGACCGGCGCGGGGCGCACACACCGACCAGCTGGTCGCAACCGGGTGCGTCGCGCGTTCCCGCAGCGCCCTCCACGCGGCGGCGCGCACGCGCACGGCGCCGGGCTGCGGACCCGCCCGGACGGACCTAGCGTCGGGAGGCACGACGTCACGCCCGCCCGGGGCGCGACCCGGCTCAGGAGGCGACGTGGCAGACATGACGACAGGTGGGCCCGGTCTCGGCCCCATCGGCCAGGTGACCGAGGGCATGGACGTGGTCGACGCGGCGGGCGAGCCGGTCGGCACGGTCGACGACGTCGTGCTCGGCGACCCGGGCGCCGTGACGTCCGAGGGCCAGGGCACGGGTCGGACCGGCGGTCTGGTCGGGGCCGTCGTCGACGCGATCGTCGGCCCGAGCGACCTGCCGGAGCAGGAGCGCGAGCGCCTCGCCCGGCTCGGGTACGTGAAGATCGACGCCCGCGGGCTCTTCGCCGGCTCCCGGTACGCGGCGGCGGACGAGGTGGCCGCCGTCGAGGGCGGCACGGTCCGGCTCACGATCGCGGGCGACCGGCTCGTCGGCTGAGGGCCGCGCGCGTCCCGGCCCGGACCGGGACGCGCGCCCCTCCGACCCGCGACCGCCACACGTTCTCCTCCGCGTCCGTTCTCCTCCGCGCCGCCGGCGTGTTCAATGACCCCATGGCGACCGACGGCACCGCCGACGAGCTGACCCCCGGGTTCCGCGGCCGTCCGCGCCCCGACGGCGTGGCGCTCCCGCCGGGGCAGTACGTCGAGAGCGGCTTCCCCGTGCTGACGGCCGGGCCCACCCCGCACGTCCCGACGGACCGCTGGGAGCTCACGGTCTGCAACGAGGACCGCGAGACGTGGACGTGGTCGTGGGCAGACCTCATGGCGCTGCCGCAGGACGAGCCGACCGTCGACCTGCACTGCGTGACGCGGTGGTCGAAGTTCGGCACCCGCTGGCGCGGCGTCAGCCTCGACGTGCTGCTCGCGGACGTCCGCTCGTCGGCGCAGTACGCGCTCGTCACCTGCTACGGCGGCTACACCACGAACCTGCCGGTCGCCGACCTCCTGGGAGGGCGCGCCTGGGTCGCGCACACCTACGACGGCCGGCCCCTGCACCCGGAGCACGGCGGCCCCGCGCGCCTGCTCGTCCCCCACCTGTACCTGTGGAAGTCGGCGAAGTGGGTCAAGGAGATCCACCTCGTGCGCGACGAGACGCGCGGGTTCTGGGAGCGCTACGGGTACCACGACTACGGCGACCCGTGGCGCGAGCAGCGCTACCAGGGCGACTGACGACGGCGCGGGCGAAGGCGGGCGGATGACCGGACAGGTGGCGGCCGGGCAGGCGGTGTCGGGAGGGGCGGTGGCGGGAGGGGCGGTGGCGGTCGGCCCGGCCGGGCCGACGACCGGCGCGGCCCGGCTCGGCGACCGGTTCGCCGTGGCGTCCGGCTGGCGGGTCGCCACGCTCGTCGACGCGGCCCACGCGAGCGCGTCCGCCCGCACGCTCGTGCTCGACGTGCCCGGCTGGGCCGGTCACCGCGCGGGCCAGCACGTCGACCTGCGGCTCACCGCCGACGACGGCTACACGGCCGTGCGCGCGTACTCGATCGGCTCGTCGTGGGACCCCGCGGCGCCCACGCGCGTCGAGGTGACCGTGCAGCGCGTCGTCGGCGGCGAGGTCTCGCCGTACCTGGTCGACGACTTCGCGGTGGGGCAGCGCATCGAGGTCCGCGGCCCGGTCGGCGGCTGGTTCGTCTGGGCTCCGGGCACCGGCGGCGGCGCACCCGTGCTGCTGCTCGCCGGCGGCTCGGGCGTCGTGCCGCTCGTCGCGATGGTCCGCGAGCGCCGCGCCGCCGGGGACCGCACCCCGTTCCGCCTCGTGTACTCGGTGCGCATGCCGGGGGACGCGCTGTTCCTCGACGAGCTGACGGGCGCCGGCCGGCGCGACGACGGCGTCGACACCCACGTCGTCTGGACGCGCGGCGTCCCTCCCGAGACGGGCGACGACCGCCCGCCCGGCCGGCTCACGCTCCGCGAGCTCGCGCGGCAGGGCTGGCCCGCCGACCTCGCGCCGCTCGTCTACGTCTGCGGGCCGACCGGCTTCGTCGAGGCCGTGTCCCGCATGCTGCTCGTGCTCGGGCACGAGGCGTCGGCGATCCGGGCGGAGCGGTTCGGCCCGTCGTCGACATGACGACGTGCGGTGCCCTGTGACGTGCACCGGCACGGCTTCAGCACCGGCTGCGGACGGCCGATGGAGGAGGAGCGTCCCCGTCCCACCGCTCCTGGAGCTCCCGTGCCAGCCCTCGCCGCCCGTCGTGCCGTCAGCGCCGTCGTCGTCCTCCTCCTCCTGGCCGCCACGCTCGCCGTGGCCGCGCCGGCCCCCGCGACCGCGGCGACCACCGTGACGACGGCGTCCGACCGCCTGCTGCCCGGCCGGTCCCTCGCCGTCGGCGGCGTGCTGCGCTCCGTCGGCAGCGCGCACGTCCTCGCGATGGGCGGCGACGGCGACGTCACGCTCAGCCTCGCCGGGCGGGTGCTCTGGCACACGGGGACCACCGGCAACCCCGGCGCCGTCCTCGTCCAGCAGCCCGGGGGCGCGCTCGAGGTGCGCTCGCGCGCCGGCGCCCTGCTCTGGACGACCGGGACCGTCTCACCGGGCGCACGCACGGTCGTCAAGCCGGACGGCGTGCTGTACACGATCAGCACCGCGGGGACCGTCGCCTGGAAGAGCGCGAGCGGCGTCGGCGCCGCCCTGCGTACGACCGGCACCGACCGGGTCCTGCCGGGCGGCCTCCTGCTGCCGCGCGAGTCGGTCGTCAGCCCCGACGGCACGGTCAGCCTCACGATGGGCGCCGACGGCGCGCTCACGCTCACGGTCGCGAGCCGCACGACGTGGCGCACACCGACCGCCCGCGCCGGCGCGTCCGCCGTCATGGCGCCCGAGGGCGACCTGCGTGTCGTGGCACCCGACGGCGCCACCGTGTGGTCGAGCGGCACCTCCTCCCCCGGCGCCCGCCTCGTCGTCAAGGACCACGGCCGCGCCTACCTGATCTCCGCGGCGCACGCATCGGTCTGGACGAACCCGGAGACGCTCGGCGAGCGGGTCCCGACGGTGGTGCACCTGCCGCTGCCCGAGGCATTGCCCCTCCCGGCGAGCACGCCCACGCCGACACCGGCCCCCACGGCCGCCAGCACCCCGACGCCGACGCCGAGCCCGTCGCCGACGTCGCCCCTGTGGGGCCCGCGGCCGTCGTCGCCCCTCCTGACCGGTGCACCCTCGGACCCCACCCCGTCCGGCTCGACGCCGTCCGGCTCGACGGCGCCCGAGCCCACCGCGTCCGGGCCCATCGCGTCCGCACCGGCCACGCCCGAGGCCGCACCCGCGGTCCACCGCACGGTGCTCGCGTCGGCTCCCCCGTACGCCGACCCCGGCTCGCCGGCGGCACGCGCGGCGGCGGGTGCCCGTGCGGAGGGCCGCACCGCCGACGCGGCCCTGCTCGACAAGGCCGCCGCACAGGGCTCGGCCCGCTGGCTCGGCCCCCAGGACCCGACCGCGACGGTGGGCGCGAGCGTCCGCGCGTACGCGCAGGCGGCGACGGCGGCGGGACGGACGCCCGTCCTCGTGACCTACGCGATCCCCGACCGCGACTGCGGCGGGCACTCGGCGGGCGGGTTCGCGACGGCGGCCGAGTACGCGGCGTGGGTGGACGCCGTCGCCGCCGGGCTCGCGGGTGCTCGCGCGGTGGTCGTCGTCGAGCCGGACGCGCTGCTGCACCTCGACCGCTGCGGCGACCGCGACGCGCGCCTGGCGATGCTCCGCCACGCCGTGGCGGCCCTGACGGGCGCGGGCGCGGAGGTCTACCTCGACGCCGCCAGCAGCAACAGCTTCGGCTGGGGCACGGTGTCGTTGCGCGACATGGCGCTGCGCCTGCGCGCGGCGGGCGTGGACGACGCGGCCGGGTTCGCCGTCAACACGTCGAACTTCCAGCGGACCGAGCACGAGGTCGCCTACGGCACCTACCTGTCCGCGCTCCTCGGCGGCGCGTCCTTCGTCGTGGACACGTCCCGCAACGGCAACGGTCCGCTCGCCGGCCCGGACGGCACGGTCTGGTGCAACCCTTCCGGCCGCGCGCTCGGTGCACCGGCCGGCGCCACGGACGGCGGCCCGCACGTCGCCAACCTCTGGGTGAAGACCGTCGGTCTGAGCGACGGCTCGTGCAACGGCGGCCCGCCCGCGGGGCAGCCGTGGGAGTCCTACCTGCTGGGCCTGGCCGCCGCCGCCGCCTGGTAGGCCCCGCGCCGCGGGCTTCTCCGGCGTCCGGATCCCCGGGCCGGGGTGCGCCGCCCCGCTCCGCTGCCGACCATGGCCGGGGACGACGACCGGACGACGGACGGGGACGGGCATGACCACGGTGGCGGACGGGATCGTGCGGCGGCTCGCGGAGTGGGGGGTCGACCGCGTCTTCGGGTACGCGGGCGACGGCATCGACCCGATCCTCGCCGCGCTGCACCGGGCGCAGGACGACGTCGAGCTCGTCACCGCCCGGCACGAGGAGATGGCCGCCTTCATGGCGACCGGCCACGCGAAGTACGGCGGCGGGGTCGGCGTGTGCCTCGCGACGCAGGGACCCGGCGCGGTGCACCTGCTCAACGGCCTGTACGACGCGAAGCTGGACCGCACGCCCGTCGTCGCGATCGTGGGCCAGGTCGTCACGACCGCGCTCGGCAGCGGCTACCTGCAGGAGGTCGACCTGCCGGTGCTGCTCAAGGACGTGTGCGGGCAGTACGTGCAGACGGTGGTCGCCCCGGAGCAGCTGACGCACGTGCTCGACGACGCGGTGCGCACGGCGCTCGCCACGTCGAGCCCGACGTGCGTCATCGTCCCGCACGACGTGCAGAAGGCCGACCTGCCCGAGCCCGAGCAGACGCACGGCGTCGTCACGACGTCGCCGGCCCGGGCGCGCGCCCGCAGCCTGCCCTACGACGACGACCTCGACCGCGCCGCGGAGGTCCTGGCGGCGGGCGAGCGCGTCGCCGTGCTCGCCGGCCGCGGCGCCGCACACGCCACCTCCGAGGTGCTCGAGGTCGTCCAGCGGCTCGGCGCGGGCCTGACGACCTCGCTGCCCGCCAAGCCGCTGCTCGACGAGGGCCTGCCGTTCCACTGCGGCGTCATGGGGCACCTCGGCACGACCGCGTCGGCCGACCTGATGGCCCGCTGCGACACGCTGCTGATCGTCGGCAGCAGCGACCCGTGGACGGAGTTCTACCCGCCGCTCGGGCAGGTCCGCACGGTGCAGGTCGACGTGGCCGCACGGAACCTCGGCGCGAAGTACCCCGTCGACGTGCCGCTCGCCGGGGACGCCGCGACCACGCTGCGCGCGCTGCTCGACCGCCTGCCGGAGCGCACCGCCGACGCACGCCGGCCGTGGCGGGCGCAGGTCGAGGAGTCCGTCGCCGCGTGGCACCGCATCGCCGCCGGGCGCGCCGCCGCCCCCGCGTCACCCCTCAACCCGCAGGCCGTGCTGCACGAGCTGTCCCGGCACCTGCCGGCGGACGCCCAGGTCTCCGTGGACGTCGGCTCCGTCACCTACTGGTACGCGCGTTTCCTCCGCCTGCCCGCGGGCGTGCCCGCGCACCTGTCGAGCACGCTCGCGTCGATGGGCTCCGCGCTCCCCTACGGGCTCGCCGCCAAGCTGCTGCACCCCGACCGGCCGCTCGTCGCGCTCGCCGGCGACGGCGCCATGCTGATGAACGGCATCAACGAGCTCGTCACGGTCGCGGCGCGCTGGCGCGACTGGGCGGACCCGCGGTTCGTCGTCCTCGTGCTCGACAACGGCGACCTCGCCGAGGTCTCCTGGGAGCAGCGCGAGATGGAGGGCGACCCGCGGTTCCCGGTGTCGCAGACGGTGCCCGCCTTCCCGTACGCCGCGTACGCGGAGCTGCTCGGGCTGCGCGGCATCCGGGTCGACGACCCGGCGCTGCTCGCCGACGCGTGGCGCGACGCGCTCGCCGCGGACCGACCGTGCGTGCTGCACGCCGTGACCGACCGGGACACGCCCCTGCTGGCCCCGCGGACGCCCGCGTCGACGGTCGAGCAGATGCGGCGCGGGCTCGGCCAGGAGCCCGACGGCACCCGCGCCCGGGAGCAGCTCGACCGGCAGCGCGCGGCGGAGGCGGACGACGACCCCGCGGGGCTCTCCGCGGAGCACGCCGGCTGACGCCGGGCCGAGCAGCAGGGGCACGCCCGCGACCGGCCCCACCCCACGACCACGACCACGACCACGACAGGAGCACCGATGCCCGACCTCGAGCTCGTCCACAGCTTCGACGGCCCCATGCCCACCGGCGTGACCGTCTCCCGCACCGGCCGCGTGTTCGTGAACTACCCGTTGTGGGGCGACGACGTGCCCGCGACCGTCACCGAGCTGCGGGACGGCGAGGCCGTCGCGTACCCGGACGAGCGCTGGAACACCCCGTCCGGGCAGGACGACGCGGGCGCGTTCGTCTCGGTGCAGAGCGTCGTCGTCGACCCGGCGGACCGGCTGTGGGTGCTCGACACCGGCAGCCCGGAGTTCCGCCCGACGCAGCCCGGCGGCCCCAAGCTGGTCCGGGTCGACCTGGCGACCGACACGGTCGCGCAGGTGATCACCTTCGCGCCGGACGTGGCGCTGCCGTCGACGTACCTCAACGACGTGCGCTTCGACCTGCGCCGCGGCGACGCGGGCTACGCGTTCATCACGGACTCCTCCGACTCCGGGCCCAACGGCGTGATCGTGGTCGACCTGGCCACCGGGCACGCGTGGCGGCGGCTGCACGACCACCCGTCCACGAAGGCGCTGGGCTGGCAGGACTTCCGCCCGCTCGTCGAGGGCCGGCCGCTCGTGCAGGCGCCCGAGCCGGACGCCGAGGCCCAGCCGGTCGCCATGGGCGCGGACGGCATCGCGATCTCCGCGGACGGCAGCCGCCTGTACTACTGCCCGCTCGCGAGCCGCCGGCTGTGGAGCGTGTCGGTCGACGCGCTCGTCGACCGCGACCTCGACGACGACGCGGTCGCGGCGACGGTCGTCGACGAGGGCGACAAGGGCACCGGCTCGGACGGCCTCGAGACCGACGACGCCGGACGCCTCTACCTGACGGCGTACGAGCAGGACGCCGTGCTGCGCCGCCTGCCCGACGGGTCGTTCGAGACGCTCGCGCACGACCCGCGCCTGCTCTGGCCCGACACGATGTCGGTCGCCGACGGCTGGCTGTACGTCACGGCCAACCAGCTGCACCGGCAGGCCACGTACCAGCGCGGCGAGGACCTGCGCGAGAAGCCGTACGCGCTGTTCCGCGTGCCGATCGACGCCGGGCCGGTGCGCCTGGTGCGGTGACCTGCGGGTGGGCGCGGGCGGGACCGGGCCGACGTGCGGGCGCCGTCGCCGCGCGCCCACCCGGCGCCCGACGTAGCGTCGGCCGGGTGACGGACGCGCGGACCAGCACGCCGGCCGACGCGGCCGCCGAGCCCGACCCGAACCGGTGGAAGGCGCTGAGCGTCTGCCTGACGGCGGGCTTCATGACGCTGCTCGACGTCAGCATCGTCAACGTCGCGCTGCCGTCGATCGCCGACCAGCTCGACGCGTCGGCGTCCGCGCTGCAGTGGGTCGTGTCGGGGTACGCGCTGACGTTCGGGCTCGTGCTCGTGAGCGCCGGGCGGCTCGGTGACGCCCGCGGTCGGCGGACGCTGTTCATCGCGGGCGTCGTCGTGTTCACGCTCGCGTCCCTCGCGGCCGGGCTGGCGCAGTCGGCCGCGTGGCTCGTCGCGGCCCGGCTCGCGCAGGGGGTCGGCGGCGGCATCATCAACCCGCAGGTGTCCGGCCTGATCCAGCAGCTCTTCCAGGGCGCCGAGCGCGGCCGCGCGTTCGGGCGGCTCGGCACGACGATCGGCGTCTCCACCGCGATCGGCCCGGTGCTCGGCGGCGTGATCCTCGCCGTCGTCGGCGCCGACCACGGCTGGCGGTGGGTGTTCCTCGTCAACCTGCCCGTGGGCGTGCTCGCGATCCTGCTGTCGCTGCGGTACATCGCCCCGCGCCGCGACAAGGAGCCTGCGCGCGACCTGGACCCGGTCGGTGCGCTGCTGCTCGGCGCGGGCGTGGTCGGCGTCCTGTGGCCCCTCGTGAGCGAGCAGTGGGAGCCGCTCGACCTGGGCCTGCTCGTCGCTGGCCTCGTCGTGCTCGCGGTGTTCGTCGTGTGGGAGCGCCGGCTCGACGCCCGCGGCCGGACGCCGATGGTGCGGCTGTCGCTGTTCCGGGTGCCCGGGTACGCGACCGGCGCCCTGCTCGCGCTCGCCTACTTCTCCGGGTTCACCGGCATCTTCTTCGTCCTGACGCTGTACCTGCAGGACGGCCTCGGGTACACGCCGCTGCAGGCGGGGCTCGCGATCACGCCGTTCGCGCTCGGGTCGGCCGTGACCGCGGCGATCGGCGGGCGGGTCGTCAGCACGCGCGGGCGCGCGGTCGTCGTGACGGGCCTCGTGCTCGTGATCGCCGGGCTGCTCCTCGCGGAGGTGCTGCTGGGCGCGGCGGGCGGCCGCTCGACGACCGGCTGGTGGACCGCGGCGCCGCTGCTCCTCGCCGGCCTCGGCAGCGGGCTCGTCATCTCACCGAACCAGACGCTCGCGCTCGAGCACGTCCCGGTCGCGGAGGCGGGGGCCGCGGGCGGGGTCCTGCAGACCGGGCAGCGCCTGGGGTCCGCGGTGGGCATCGCCGTGGTCGGCGCGCTGTACTTCGCGGGCGCCGGCTCGGGCGACGGCACCGCGGGCATCACCCACGGGCTGCTCGCCACGGTGGCGCTGCTCGGCGTCGCCCTCGCGATCGGCGTGGTCGACCTGGTGCGGCGGCGCCGGCCGGGCACGGACGACGTCCGCGGGCCCGGCACCGCGCCGCGCGCCCCTCAGCCGTAGAAGTACTCGAGCGTGCGCTTGAGGCCCAGCAGGAACAGCCCGCCCATGGCCACGGCGACGAGGCCGGCGCGTGAAGCGCACGAAGTCGCGGGAGTGCGGCCAGGTCGCGGGCTCGGACCCGCGACCTCGCGTTCGACCCGCGATCTCGCGTCGGGGCATGAGCGCGGCGGAGGCTGCGGCCTGGCGACCGGGGGTTACGCGCCGGGGGTGCGCGCGCCGTCCACCGCGTGCGCGCCGCGGACGAGGTCCGGGTCGACGATCGCGGCGAGCTCCAGGAGGAAGGGACGGGCTCGCTCCAGCACGACGCGCGCACCGCGCGCCGCCGCGGCGCGGTGGGTCCGCGCGAGCACGCGCACACCCTCGACGTCGACGAACCAGAGGTCCCCGAGGTCGAGGCGCAGGAGCGCCGGGCGGTCGTTCGCGAGGGCGGACCGCAGGACCGCCTCGACCGGCGGTGCCGCTTCACGGTCGAGCTCGCCCCGCAGCAGCAGCCGCGGTGCCGGACCGGCGGCCCGGGTCACGCTGCAGCCGGGGGCGAGGGCGGGGTCGCCCACGGAACGGGGTGCCGGGAGGATGGCCACGGTGTCTCCTCGGTCCGAGCGCCGGGCCGAGGAGGGCCGGCGCGAACGGATCCGCCGACGGGAGGCCGGCGGGACGGCTGCGTCCCAACCAGTGCCCACTCTAACCCTTGCCGGGATGATCGGAACGGACCCGACGAGTCGGACTCCCGCACCGGCGCAGGGGCGTAGGCTCGGGGGCAGCCGGGGACTCCCCGAGCGGCGCCACCTTCCGCCGCCGTCTGCGGTCGCACGTCGACATGCGGCAGGACCGGGACCGGCGCCTGCGCGTCGCTCACGCCCCACGCCGCCGGAGAGCGTGAGCCGCATGCCCCGCACCCCCGAACCCGCGCTCCCCGCACGAGGCGCGCCGCCCGACGACACCTCCGACACCACGGGCGCCCTGCTCGACCTCGTGCTCCGGCTCGGGTCGGTCGAGGAGCAGCTGGCCGAGATCGCGACGGCGGCCGCGGCCACGGACCCCGCCGTCGCCGCCTGCGGAATCACCGTCCGCCGCGGCGGGCGGGTGCAGAGCGTCGCGTCGAGCGACCGGCTCGCCGCCGACGTCGACGAGCTGCAGTACGAGGCGCGCGAGGGCCCCTGCCTCGAGAGCCTCGCGTCCGGCGAGCTGCTCGTCGTGGACGACTACCTGGCGGACCAGCGCTGGCCCCGGTACGGCGCGCACGCCGTCGCGCACGGCGTGCGCAGCAGCATGTCGGTGCCGCTCGACGCGGCCGGGACGACCGTCGGCGCGCTCAACTCGTACGCCATGGAGCCCGGCGTGTTCGTCGACGGCCTGCGCGACTCCCTGCTGGCGTTCGCTGCCCGCGCGGAGGCGGTCGTGGCGCTCGCCCTCCGGCAGGCGGAGCAGTCGGACCTCGTCGAGCACCTGCACCAGGCCATGGAGTCCCGCAGCGTCATCGACCAGGCCCTCGGCATCCTCATGGCGCAGCAGCGGTGCAGCGCCGACGACGCCTTCGACGTGCTGCGTCGCGCCAGCCAGGGGCGCAACCGCAAGGTCGCGGAGATCGCGGCCGACATCGTGTCCGCCGTCAGCGGTGGCCCGCCGCGCACCGGCCGCTTCGAGCGCTGACCGCCGCACCCGTCCCGGCACCCCGGACCGCCGCGGGCAGCCCGGGGAGCGGGCACGGGCGCCGTCACCTAGCGTGGCGGACGTCCCCGTCCTCGAGCCCCGGGAGCGTGGTGGCCCATGAGCCCCCAGCGTCACCACGACGTCGTGATCGTCGGAGGCGGCAACGCCGGCATCTCCCTCGCGGCGCGGCTGCTGCGCGACGGCTGCCGTGACGTCGCCGTCGTCGAGCCGAAGGACGTGCACCACTACCGGCCGCTGCTGTCGTACGTGGCGGGCGGCCAGGCCACGCTCGACGACCTGCGCCGCCCGCAGGTCGAGGTGATGCCCCGCGACGTGCACTGGTACCGCGACCGTGCGGTGGGCGTCGACCCGCAGTCGTCGGTGGTGCACCTGGCCGACGGCGGCACGCTGACGTACGGCGACCTCGTCGTCTGCCCCGGCTCGGAGGTGGACTGGGACGCCGTCCCGGGCGCGCGCGACGCCGTCGCGACCCCGCACGCGTCCACCAGCTACCTGCCCGAGCACGCGCCCGAGGCGTGGACCATGCTGTCGGCGCTCGCGTCCGGCCGGGTCGTCGCCGCGCTGTCGGCGCGGCACGTGCCGTGCGTGCCGGTCGGGCTCAAGCCGCTCCTCCTCGCGGCGGACCACTGGCGCCGCACGGGCGTGCTCGACGCGATCACCATCGACCTCGTCGTCGAGGGCGACGCGCTCGCCGGGCTCGCCCGGGCCGACCGCGAGCTGCGCGCCGCGGCCGCGGGGTACGGCGTCCGGGTGCGCACGGGGACCGCCGTGGAGTCCGTCGACGCGGACGCCCGCACGCTGCGCCTGCGCACGCCGGACGGCCCCGACGCGCTCGGCTACGACGCGCTCTTCCTCGTGCCGCCGCACCGGGCGCCGGCGTGGGTCGCCGCGTCCGGGCTCGCGGCCGCCGGCACGGACGGCTTCGCGGACGTCGACCCGCAGACGCTGCAGCACCGCACGTACCCGCGGGTGTGGGCGCTCGGCGACGTCGCGACCGTGGAGACGTCCCCGTCGGGCGGTGCCCTGCGCAAGCAGGTGCCCGTGGTGGCGGAGAACGTGGCGGCGCGGCGCACGGGCAGGCCGGTGCGCCGCTACGACGGGTACACGGTCGCGCCGGTGACGACGTCGCGGCGTGCCCTCCTGCTGGCGGAGCACGACCGGGACGGCCGGCCCGAGCCGAGCATCCCCTTCCCCGACCTCGTGCGGCCCGGCCTCGGCGTCTGGTTCTTCGACCGGTACGTCGAGCCGTCGGTGTACTGGCACCGGCTGCTGCGCGGCAAGGTGTCCTGAGCCGGCGTCCGGTCCCCCGGCGACGCCGCGCCCGCGGCAGGATGCGACCGTGCCGCACCGCCGACGGTCCCGACCGCCACGCCCGCACGTCGACGTGTGGTGGACCCCGCCCCTCGACGTGCCGGACGCGGCGTTCCTGCCGGTGCTCGACCCCGCGGAGCGCGCACGGCACGGCGCGCTGCCGGTGCCGCTCCGCACGCCGTTCGTGCAGGCGCGGGCGCTGCTGCGCGTCGCCGTGGGCCGGCGGTCGGGGGTCGCGCCGGCCGCGGTCGGGCTGGCGGCGCGCTGCCCGGCGTGCGCCGGTGACCACGGCCCCGTCACGGTCACCGTCCCCGCCGCTCCCCCGCTGCACGTCTCGCTCACCCGCTCGGGCCCCCTGCTCGCCGTCGCGGTGACCGAGGCCGGGCCCGTCGGCGTCGACGTGGTGGCCTGCGACGACGTGGCCGCCGCGCCGCTGGCGGACGTCGCGCTCGGCCCCCGGGAGCGCGCACGGCACGACCGCCTGCCCGCGGACGCCCGCACGGCGGCGCTGGCGCGCGCGTGGGCGCGCACGGAGGCCGTGCTCAAGGCGCGTCGGACGGGGCTGCGGACCGACCCGGCCGACGTGGACGTCCGCCGGGACCGGGTCCGCGTACCGGGCTCGCGGACGCCCGTGCGCGTGCGGGACCTGCCGCTCGGCGCCGGGGTCGTCGGCGCCGTCGCGGTCGACGCCCCGCCAGGACGCGGGAGGCCCGGCGACCGCCTCCGCGCGGCCGGGCGCGGCGGCATGACCGTGAGCGTGCACGACGGGTCGGCGCTGCTCGCCGGGTGCGCGCCGCGCTGAGGAGCGCCGTGCCGCGGTGGCGGCAGGGTCAGCGCGCGGCCGGCAGCGCCGGGAGCGCCGGGCGGTCGAGCCACGCGGCGAGCAGCGCGCCGACGTCCGTCGCGAGCGCCCCGCCGCCCGCCGCCCGCGCGTGCTCGTCCGCGAGCGCCCGGAAGTCGTCCGTCGTGGCGGTGGCGTGCGCGTGCCGGTCGGTCCACGCCCGGAGGAGGCCGAGGAAGGCGGGCGTCCCGAGCACGGTGCGCAGCGCCTGGAGCGTGAGCGCGCCGCGCTTGTAGACGCGGTCGTCGAAGATGCGCTCGTAGCCCGGGTCGGCGAGCACCAGGTCCCGGGGCTGCGCGCGCAGCCGGGCGTGCCACGTGCGGGCCAGCGTCGCGGTGTCCGGGCCGCCGGACGCCTCCGACCACCACCACTCCGCCCAGCAGGCGAAGCCCTCGTTGAGCCAGATGTCCCGCCACGTGCCGACGCCGACGCTGTTGCCGAACCACTGGTGCGCGAGCTCGTGCGCGACGAGCCGGCCGTCGTCGTCGTGCCCGGCGAGGTGGTTCGCCCCGAACACGGACACGCCCTGCGCCTCGACGGGGATCTCGAGGTCGTCGGCCGTGCACACGAGCGTGTACGTGCCGAACGGGTAGGGCCCGAACGCGTCGGCGAAGCACCGCAGCAGCGCGTCGTGGTGCGCCAGGCGCTCGCGCACGGCCGGCACGAGGGGCGCCGGGACGAGCGCCCGCTGGGGCGCCGGCCCGTCGCCGAGCGGCACCTCCTCGTAGCGGCCGACCTGCACGGTGGCCAGGTACGTCGACGTCGGGCGGCGCTCCTCGTGCACCCACGTCGTGGTGCTGGCGCGCGCGCGGCGGTCGACCAGGACGCCGTGGGTGAGCGCGCGGTACGGCTGGTCGACCGTGAGCGCGGTCCGGTACGTCGCCTTGTCGTCGGGCCGGTCGTTGCACGGGAACCAGGACGGCGCGCCGGTGGGCTGGCTCGCGACCAGGGCGCCGTCCTCGAGCTCCTCCCAGCCGACCGTCCCCCACGGGCTGCGCACGGGCTGCGGCGTGCCGCCGTACGCGACGGCGAGGGTGAGGCGCGTGCCGGCGGGCACCTCGCGCGCCAGCCGCAGCGCGAGCCGGCCCCCGCGGTGCGTCCACCGGGCGAGCCGGGCGCCGGCGACCGTCACCTTCTCGACGGCGAGCCCGGCGAGGTCCAGGTGGAGGACGTCCGTGGCGGCGCGGGTCTCGACGGCGAGCGTCGCCGTGCCGCGCAGGCGGTTCGGCGCGACGCGGTACGTCAGGTCGAGGTCGTAGTGGGCGACGTGGAACGCCGGGTCACCGTGCCCGGTGGCGTACGGGTCGTCGGGCGGTGCGACGGGCGCGGCCGCGCTCACGCGGGCACCGGGGCGGTGCGCCACGGCGCGATCGGGTTGCCCACCCAACGGGAGCCCGCCGGCACCTGCTCGCCGCGGAGCACGAGGGACGCGGGCCCCACGGTGGCGCCCGCGCCGATGCCCGCGGCCGGCAGCACGACGCCGTGCGCCCCGAGGGTCGCGCCGTCGCCGAGCGTCACCGTGTCGAGGCTCATCACGCGGTCGTGGAAGAGGTGGGTCTGCACGACGCACCCGGGTCCCACGGTGGCACCGTCCCCGATGCGGACGAGGTCCGCCTCGGGCAGCCAGTACGACTGGCACCACACGCCCCGCCCGATCCGGGCACCGAGCCCGCGCAGCCACCACACCAGTGCGACGGTACCCGTGACCGCGTCCGCGAAGTACGGCGCGGCCAGCATCTCGGTGAACGTGTCCGCCAGCTCGCCGCGCCAGACGGCGGCGCTCCACAGCGGGTGGTCGGCGGTGCGGTGGCGGCCGGCGAGCAGCCACTTGGCCGCGATCGTCACGAGAGCCGCGACGACGCCGGTGCCGAGCAGCACGACCCCGCCCACGAGCACGGCGACGCCCCAGCCGGCGGTGAGCACGACGGCCTGGAGCACGAGCGCCGTGGCGAGCCCCAGCGTCCCGACGAGCAGCGCCGGCACCACACGGGCGACCTCGACCGCCGCCCGCGCCCAGCGCAGCCGCGCCGGCGGGTCGTACGTGCGGCCCGGGTCGTCGAGCGTCGCCGCGCGCGGCAGCAGGGCCGGCGGGCTGCCGAGGTAGCTCGACCCGGCGCGCGTGCGGTTCGGCGTCGCGGACAGCACCGCGACCAGCCCGTTCTTGGGCACGGCGCGGCCCGGCGCGGTCATGCCGGAGTTGCCGAGGAACGCGCGGCGTCCCACCTTCGCCGCGGCCACGCGCAGCCACCCGCCGCCGAGCTCGTACGGCGCGACCATCGTGTCGTCGGCGAGGAACGCGCCGTCCTTGACGCGCATCATCGTCGGCAGGCCGACCACCGTGGAGATCTCGGTGCCGGCCCCCACGCGGGCGCCGAGCAGGCGCATCCACGCGGGCGTGAGGACGGACGAGTACACCGGGAACAGCGTCGTGCGCGCCGTGTCGGTGAGGCGCTGCGTCGTCCACGCCCGCAGCCCCTGCCCCGAGCGCACCGGGTGGTAGCCCTCGACGAGGCGGCGCCCCAGCAGCCGCACGGACACGACGACGAGCAGGGCGTACAGCGCGTAGGCGAGCAGCCCCGCCGGCACGCTCGCGAGCAGCGCGGGGGCGACCGCGTCGGCGAGCGTCGCCGTGCCGCGCACCGCGAGCCCGACGACGACCACGCCGGCGGCCACGGACGCGACGGGCAGCGCCGCGACGAGCGCCCCCGCGAGCGCGTACGCGGCCGTCCAGGAGCCGGGCCGCGCGCCGACCGCGGGCCGCCGGGCCGGCCACGGGTGCCGCGCCTCGTGCGCGCGGGCCGCCGGCGAGCCGGTCCAGTACTCGTCCGCGCCGGTCGCCCCGTGCACGGCCGAGCCCGCGGCGACGTCCGTGCCGGCGCCGACGTGCGCGCCCGGGTACAGCACGCTGCGCGCGCCGACGGTCGCGCCGGCGCCGATCGTGATCGGCCCGACGTGCACGACGTCGCCGTCCACCCAGTGCCCCGACAGGTCGACCTCGGGCTCGACGGCGCAGCCGCGGCCGAGCGTCAGCATGCCGGTGACGGGCGGCACGGAGTGCAGGTCGACGTCGCGTCCGAGCCGCACCCCGAGCGCGCGGGCGTACAGACCCACGAACGCCGCGGTCGTCGGCGTGATGGCACCGAACTGCTCGGCGAGCCGCTCGGCCGCCCACAGCCGCAGGTGCACCGACCCGCCGCGCGGGTACGTGCCCGGGCCGACGCCCGCGAGCAGCAGGCGTGCGCCGAGCGCGGTGAGGCCCAGCCGCCCGACCGGGCTGATCGTCAGCAGCCAGCCCGCGGCGACCCACCACCAGGACACCGGCGGCAGCCACGGCAGCGGCGCGACGAGGTGCGCGGCGTTCGCGAGCGCCGCGAGCACGGTGAGCCACCGCAGCGCGACCAGCCCACGCAGCGGCAGCAGCGCGAGCAGCTGCACGGCCTGGCTCCGGACGGGCACGGGCCGCACGGGCGCGGTGCGTGCCGCCTCGGCGGGCTCCGCGCCGAGGTCCGGCCACGTCGCCTCGAGGTAGACGGCCAGGTCGCCGACCTCGGGGTGCGCGTACACGTCCGCGACGGTCGCCTCGGGGTAGCGCGTGCGCAGCGCCGAGACGAGCTGCGCGGCCGTGAGCGAGCTGCCGCCGCGCTGGAAGAAGTCGTCCTCCGCGTCCGCGGGGTGCACACCGATGACGTCGGCCCACTGCTGCCCCACCCAGGCCGCCGTACCGGTGAGGCCGGCGCCGGCGGGCGGCTCTCCCGCACCCGGCACGGGCCACGGCAGCGCGTCGCGGTCGACCTTGCCCGACGTGCGCGTCGGGATGTCGCCGACCGCCGCGAGCAGCGGCACCATCGACCCCGGCAGCACGGCGCGCAGGCGCGCCAGCAGGTCCGGCGTGTCGAGCGGGCCGCCGTCGGCGGGCACGACGTACCCCACGAGCAGCGCCGCGCCGGTGGCCGAGCGGCGGACGGCGGCCGCGGCGCCCGCGACGCCGGGCAGCGCCAGCAGGGCCGCGTCGACCTCGGCGAGCTCGATGCGGTGCCCGTTGACCTTGACCTGGTCGTCGGCGCGCCCGACGAAGACGAGCCCCGCCGCGTGCCGCTCGACGAGGTCGCCGGTGCGGTAGGCGCGGTCCCACCCCAGCCCGGGCGCGGCAGCGAACCGCACGGCGTCCAGCTCGGGGTCGAGGTACCGCGCGACGCCGACGCCGCCGATGACGAGCTCGCCCGTCCCGCCCTCGGCGACCTCGGTGCCGTCGGGCCCCACGACCGCGAGGTCCCAGCCGTCGAGCGGCAGCCCGATGCGCACGCGCTCGCCCGGCACGAGGGGCGCGGCGCACGCGACGACCGTCGCCTCGGTGGGGCCGTAGGTGTTCCACAGCTCGCGGCCGGGCCCGGCGAGGCGCGCGGCCAACTCCGGCGGGACGGCCTCGCCGCCGAAGATCAGCAGCCGCACGCCCGCGAGCGCGTCGGCGGGCCACAGCCCGGCGAGCGTCGGGACCGTCGACACGACGCTGATCTCCCGCTCGACGAGCCACGGGCCGAGCTCGGTCCCGGCGCGCACGAGCGAGCGCGGCGCGGGCACGAGCGTCGCGCCGTGCCGCCACGCGAGCCACATCTCCTCGCACGACGCGTCGAACGCGACCGACAGGCCGGCGAGCACGCGGTCGCCCGGGCCGAGCGGCGCGTCCCGGAGGAACAGGCGGGCCTCGGCGTCGACGAACGCGGCGGCGCTGCGGTGGGACACGGCCACGCCCTTGGGGCGTCCCGTGGACCCGGACGTGAAGATCACCCACGCGTCGTCGTCCGGCGCGGGCGCGGCGGGCCGCGCGTCGGTGCCCGTCACGGGCGTCCCGTCCGGCCGCACGGGGTCGGGTCCGTCGCCCAGCACGACGCGCACGCCCGCCTCGCCGAACACCTGCCGCGCGCGCTCCTCGGGGTCGTCGGCGTCGACGGGCACGTAGGCGGCGCCGGCGCGCAGGACCGCCAGCACGGACAGGTACAGGCCCACGGTCCCCGACGTCGCCCGGACGCCCACGCGGTCCCCCGGCACGACGCCCGCCGCCGCCAGCCGCTCGGCACGCAGGCGCACCGCCTCGTCGAGCGCCGCGTACGTGAGCACCTCGTCGCCGTCGTCGATCGCGACGGCCGTCGGGTGCCGGCGCACCGTCTCGGCGAACACGTCCACGAGGGTCCGCGGCGCGGGCGCGCGGTGCCCGGCGCGCAGGGGGTCGGCGACGGGGGCCTGCGTCGTCACGTGTCGTCTCGCTCCTGCCCGGGCACGCTGCTGCACCCGTCGCTCGTCCTGGTCGGCGCGGGATGCTCGCACACGCCGGTGAACGGCAGGCGGACGCCAGGCGACCGAGGAGGGCGCGGCGGTGCCCGCGCGGCGCTACTTGATCGCGCCCTGGGTGACCCCCGCCATGACCCAGCGCTGCGTGAACAGGTAGACGATGATCGCCGGCGCCATCGCCATGAGGTACGAGGCGAACGCGACGTTGTAGTTGCTGCTGAACTGCGTCTGGAACACGCTCTGCAGCACGGGCAGCGTCTGCAGCGTCGAGTCGGCCGTGATGAGCGACGGCATCATGAAGTCGTTCCACGACGCGAGGAACGCGAAGATCGCGACCGTCGCGCTCATCGGCGCCATCATCGGGAACACCACGCGGCGGAACACGCCCCACGTCGACGCCCCGTCCAGGCGCGCGCTCTCCTCGAGCTCCTCGGGCAGCGAGCGGATGAAGGCGGTGAACAGCAGCACGCTGAACGACAGCTGGAACATGACGTGCAGCAGCGCGACCCCCACGGGGTTCGCCAGCCCGACCATGCCCGTGAGCTTCACCTGCGACAGCGCGAGCACCGGGAACGGCAGGAACATCGCCGCGAGCAGGTAGAAGAAGGACCAGCGGAACAGCTTGTGGTCCCAGTTGCGGGCGATCGCGTACGCGGCGAGCGCGCTGAGCGCGACCGTGCCGACGACCGTGACCGCCGTGACGAACACCGAGATCGCGAAGCCCCGGGGGAAGTTCGTCAGGCGCCACGCCTCGACGAAGCCCTCGGTGCTGAACGGCGACGGCAGGGAGAACACGCGCCCGTTCACCGACTGCGCCGTCGTCTTGAACGCCATCGACAGCGTCGCGTACAGCGGCAGGAACACGGCGACCGAGCACAGCACCAGCGCGATCGTCGCGCCGCGGTTGGGGTGCTCCTCCTCGCTGCCCGACCGCGTGAACCGGCGCCGGCGGCGCACCGGCACCTGCGCCGGCGCCGTCGTGGTGAGCGTCTGCTGGGTCATCACACCGCCGCCTTCCCGCGCGTGAGGCGCAGCTGGAGCATCGCCAGCACGACGGCGATGAGGAAGAAGATCGTCGCGTTGGCCATCTGGTACGCGTAGTCGCCGCCGGTGAACCCGGAGAAGATCGTCATCGCCACGCTGCGCGTCGCGGTGCCCGGACCGCCGTTCGTCAGGCCGACGATGATGTCGTACGCGTTGAGGAAGTTCTTGAAGCCGATGACGAGGTTGATGAGGACGTACCCCGCGACCAGCGGCAGCGTGATCGAGCGCAGGCGCCGGGCGGCCGACGCGCCGTCCATCGCCGCCGCCTCGTAGACCTCGCCCGGGATCGACAGGATCCCCGCGATGTAGATGAGCAGCGCCGACGGGATCGCCTGCCACGCCGTCACGACGACGATCGTCGTCCACGCGAGGTCCGGGTTCGCCAGCAGGCTCTGCTCGAGCGGCCCGACGCCGAGCGCCTGCCCGAGCTGCGGCAGCGAGTTCGAGAACAGGAAGTTGAAGACGTACGCGATGACGATGCCCGAGATGACCATGGGCAGGACGAACACCGCACGCAGCGCGACCTTGGCGCGGATCCGCGACGTCAGCAGCACGGCGAGCAGGAACGCCACGACGTTGACGACGAGCACCGTGACGAGCGCGAACCCGATGGTGAATCCGTACGAGCTGAGGATCGCGGGGTCCGAGGCGAGCGCGACGTAGTTCGTCAGGCCCGTGAACGAGAACTCCCCGAAGCCGACCGAGTCCGTGAAGCTCAGCGTGATGCCCATGACCGCGGGCACCGTGATCGCGAGCGTGAACAGGACCAGCGCCGGCACCAGGAACAGGTAGTACGTGCGGTTGACCGTCGGCCGACGGTGGCGCCGCGGTGCCGCCGCGGCGCGGGACGTCCCGGGCGGGGCGGCTGCGGTCGTGGCCATGGGGACCTCCGGTCGTCGGGTGCGTCAGGAGCGGAACGCCAGGCGTGCCCAGTCGGCGTCGAGCGTGCGCAGCACCGGCAGCGGGTCGGCGCCCGACGCGAGGGTCTGCGCGTAGTTCTGCAGCGGGATCGACTGCGGCACGAGCTGCGACGCACCCAGGTAGAACGCCGCACGGTCGTAGTACTCGCGCAGCTCGACGAGCGTCGGGTCCGTCACGGGCGGTGCGTCGGTCGTGACGCCGAAGCCGAGGTTGTCGGCGTTGTACGTGTCGATGACCTCGGGCTGCATGAGGAAGGACAGGAACTCGCGCGCCGCCTCCTTCTTGGTGGAGCCCTCCGGGATCCACAGCGCGAGGTCCACGTTGACGCGCACCTTGCGGTCCGCCGGGTCGTCCGTCACCGGGAGCGGGAACGCGCCGACGTCGAGGTCGGGGTTGGTCTTCGCGATCTCCGTGAGAGCCCAGGGGCCCTGCAGGTACATCGCCGCCGCGCCGTTCGCGAACGCGAGGTTCCCGTCGCCGTAGCCGCGGCTCGCCGCGTCCGGGTTGGTGTACGCGACGATCTGCTGCATCCGCTCGACGGGCTCACGGAACTGCTGCTGGAACGCGACCGGGGAGTCCGGTCCCACGTCGTCGCCCTGCGCCTTGAGCTCCGTGAAGAACTCCGTCGTGTCGAGCATGCCGCCGACCGAGTAGTCGAAGTGGCCCTGCGCGATGGTCCACGGGTCGCGGAACGTGCTGTAGACCGGCGTCACGCCCGCCGCCTGGAGGGTGTCGCACACCGCGAGGAACTCGTCCCACGTGGTCGGCGGCGTCAGGCCGTGCTCGGCGAAGATCGTGCGGTTGTAGAGCACCGCGGCCGCCATGAGGGAGTACGGGATGACGCTCGTGCGACCCGGGTAGGTGGCGGTGACCTCGACGAGCGGCAGGAGCTCCGGACGGATCCGCGCGGCCTCCGGCATGTCGCCGAGGTCGCTCAGCGCACCCCGCTCGACGTACCGGGAGATCTCGAAGTTGTAGTTGAGCAGCCCCAGGTCCGGCGGCGTCTCGCGGACGAACGAGCCCGCCAGGTTCGACGTCGCGTCGTGCCGCACCCGCACCCGCGACTGCGCCTCGTGGAACTGCTGGATGAGCTCGTCGAAGTAGCCGATCACCTCGGGCTTCGACTGGAAGAAGACGATCTCCGTGGTGCTGCCGCCCGACGGCGCCGCGCACGAGGCCAGGGCCGCGGTCGCGCCGGCCGCGCCGAGGCCGCGCAGGAAGCCGCGCCGCGTCAGGTCCACGGACCCGAGGGGTCGCTGTCCGTCCACGTCTTCGTCTCCCTCGTCGAAGTCGCGCGAGGCCTCGGTGCGCACCGGGCCCGTCGTCGTGCGGCCCGGGCGGCGCGCCGCCCTCCCCGTCAGCGTGGCACGAGGTGCCCGGACGCACATCCGGACGCCCCGCGGGTCGGGACGGGCGGTCGATCCGGGCGGTCGATCCGGGCGGTCGATCCGGGCGGTCGATCCGGGCGGTCGGGACGGCCGGTCGCGACGGCCGGTCGCACGCCGGCGCGCGGCACCGCGCACACTGGTCGCGTGAGCGGGCCCCACCGGTACGACGTCGAGATCCTCCACCTGCTGGTCTCCCCCGAGCACGCCTACTTCGGCCGCCCCCGCGACGGCGCCGCCGACGTGCCGAGCACCGACGCCGAGCGCGCCGAGGTCGTCGCCGGCAAGGGCATCGTCGGCGACCGGTTCTTCGGCAAGGCCGCGCACATGGACGCCGCCGTGACGCTGTTCGCGGTCGAGGCGCTCGACGCGATCGCCGCCGAGCTCGGCGCCGGGCCGTTCGACCCGCTGCTCACGCGCCGCAACGTCGTCCTCCGCGGCGTCGAGCTCGCCCCGCTGCTCGGCGAGGAGGTCGTCCTGGAGTCCGGCGGCAGCAGCGTGCGCCTGCGCGTCGGGCGGCCCGCCAACCCGTGCGCGTGGATGGACCGCGTCCTCGCGCCCGGCGCGCACGCCGCGATGCGCGGCCGCGGCGGCGTCCGGTGCATGCCGCTGAGCGACGGCGTGCTGCACCGCGGGCCCGCGGTGCTCGTCAGCCCGGTGCCGCTCGACCCGGCCCGCGCCGGCGCCGCGGTCCGCCGCCTCCCGTCCCGCCTCCCGTGAGTTTCGACGCGCCCCGCCCGTACCGCCCACCCCGCCGGGGACGTCGCCCGACGGTGAGCTCGCCGTCCCGACGGCAAGCTCACCGTCCCGACGGCAAGTTCACCGTGCCGACGCCGAGCTCACCGTGCTAACGCCGAGCGTGCCGTCCCGTGCCGTAGCGACGCCGAGGTCGCCGGTCGGACGGTGAGGTCGCCGGTCCGGGACGGCGATCTCGGCGCCGCGCAGGCGACCTCGGCGCGGCAGCGGGTACCGGGCGCACCCGGCCACCGCGCGCACGCCGACCTCGTCGAGCGTGCGTCCACCCCCGCCAGTCGCACGCCGACCTCGTCAGGTGTGCGTCGACCTCGTCAGGGAGAAGGGACGAGGTCGGAGCACATCGGACGAGGTCGACGCCCGAGCCGGTTCGCCGCACCGAGCCCGCTCGCGCCGACCGTGCTCGGCCGCACCTGACGCCGAAATCGGCGGCTCGACGGTGACGTCGCCGGTCCGGGACGGCGATCTCGGCACCGACCCGGCGAGCTCGGGACCGGATCGGAGCCGGCGAGGGGCGGGTGGCGGGGTGCGGCACGGAGGGGGGTGGGCAGGGTGCGGTGGCGGTGGTAGACCGGACTCCCGGCGCACATCTCGCCACAGGGGGCCGTCATGCGCACACCGTCGTCGCTCGCCCGTCCGTCCGCCCACCGAGCCGGCCGGCCCAGCCGACCCGGCCGGCCCGTCCGACCGCCGGCTCGTCCGCTGGTCCGTCCGGCGGGCGTCGTCGCGGCGGCCGCTCTCGCGCTCGCCGCCGGCGTCGCGCCGGTGGCGGCGGCACCGCCGGGCCCGGCCGCCGCCGGCACGGACGCGGCCGCCGACGCGGCCGACGTGTCGTCGGCGGACGTCGAGGCGCTGATCGCGGAGGCCCCCGGGGCCGCACCGGCCGAGGACGGGACCCCGGCGGGTGCGTCGCCGGACGGCCGCGGGCTCGACCACGGTCGCGGCGGCCCGGGCGGTGGGTGGCACGGCGGGTGGCACGGCGGCCGGCCGCCCGCGAAGGTGCCCGTCGCGGTGGGCACGGGCGGTGCCGTCGCGACGGTCGACCCGGACGCCACGCGGGTCGGCCTCGACGTCCTGCGCCGCGGCGGCAACGCGGTCGACGCCGCGGTGGCGGCGGCCGCGACGCTCGGCGTCACGGAGCCGTACTCGGCCGGCATCGGCGGCGGCGGCTTCCTCGTCTTCTACGAGGCCCGCACCGGTGAGGTGCATACGATCGACGGCCGGGAGACCGCGCCGGCCGCGATGGGTCCGGACGCATTCGTGGAGGACGGGACGGCGATCCCGTTCGAGGAGGCGGTGACGTCCGGCCTGTCGGTCGGCGTGCCCGGGACGCCCGCCACGTGGCAGACCGCGCTGGACGCGTGGGGCACGATCAGCCTGCGCCGGGCGCTGGCCGGCGCGACCCGGGTCGCCCAGCACGGGTTCGTCGTGGACGAGACGTTCGCGGAGCAGACCGCGCAGAACGCCGACCGGTTCGACGACGTGACGTCGACCGCGGAGCTCTTCCTGCCGGGCGGCGCTCCCCCGCGGGTCGGGTCGGTGTTCCGCAACCGCGACCTCGCCCGGACGTACACGCTGCTCGCGCACCGCGGCGTCGACGCGCTGTACACCGGCCGGCTCGCACGCGAGATCGTCGACACCGTGCAGGCGCCGCCGGTCGTGCCGGGCAGCACGCGCGTCGTCCGGCCGGGTCTGCTCGAGCTCGGCGACCTCGCGTCCTACGAGGCGCTGCGCCGCGACCCGACGCACGTGACGTACCGCGGGCTCGACGTGTACGGCATGGCGCCGCCGTCGTCGGGCGGCTCGACCGTCGGCGAGGCGCTGAACATCCTCGAGACCGCCGACCTCGGCGCGCTCGACGAGACGCAGGCGCTGCACCGCTACCTCGAGGCCGGCGCGCTGGCGTTCGCGGACCGCAACCGGTACGTCGGCGACCCCGCCTTCGTCGACGTCCCGCTCGACGAGCTGCTCTCCGACGGGTTCGCCGCCGAGCGGGCGTGCCTCGTCGACCCGGCGGCGGCGCTGCCGAAGCCGGTGGCGCCGGGCACGCCCGACGGCGAGTACGGCGACTGCGCCTTGACCGCGACGGCCGGCCCGGAGGGCGCCGAGGGCACGTCGACGACGCACCTGACGACGGCCGACCGGTGGGGCAACGTCGTGGCGTACACGCTGACGATCGAGTCCACCGGCGGCAACGGCGTCGTCGTCCCCGGGCGCGGCTTCCTGCTGAACAACGAGCTGACGGACTTCAGCTTCACCGACACGCAGGGCGGCGCGGACCCGAACCTGCCGGGCCCCGGCAAGCGGCCGCGGAGCTCGATGGCACCGACGATCGTCGTCCAGGACGGCCGCCCGCTGCTCGCGCTCGGCTCTCCCGGCGGGTCGACGATCATCACGACGGTGCTCCAGGTGCTGGTGAACCGCCTCGACCTCGGCATGCCGCTCGACGCGGCCGTCGCCGCACCGCGGGCGACCCCGCGCAACACCGCCACGGTGCAGGCCGAGCCGGGCTTCCCGCGCGCGGACCTCGAGGCCCTCGGGCACGCGTTCGCCGACAACCCCGAGATCGGCGCGGCCACCGCGATCGAGCTCCTCGACCACGGACGGTTCGTGTCCGTCGCCGAGCCGGAGCGCCGCGGCGGCGGCAGCGCGGGGGTGGTGCACCGGCGGAGGTGAGCCGCGGTCGCGCGGCACCCGTCGGCAGGCGCCGCGGTCGCGCGGCACCCGTCGGCAGGCGCCGCGGTCGCGCGGCACCCGTCGGCGGCGCGCCGCCCGCGCGCTCAGCCGTCCGCGTGCGTCGTGACGATCCCCTGCGCCGCCGCCCACTGCCCGATGTCGCGGCGCTCGATCGCCGCGGCCATGAGGTCGGGGAAGAGGTCGGGCGTGCAGGCGAACGCCGGCACGCCGACCTCGGCGAGCGCGGCCGCGTGCCGGTGGTCGTACGACGGCGCGCCCGAGTCGCTCAGCGCGAGCAGCGCGACGACCGTGACGCCCGACCGCACGAGCGCCGCCGCGCGCGCCACCATCTCCTCGGCGATGCCGCCCTCGTACAGGTCGCTGATGAGCACGAGCACCGTCTCGGTCGGCCGCTCGACCAGGCCCTGCGCGTACGCGAGCGCCCGCCGGATGTCGGTACCGCCGCCGAGCTGCACGCCGAACAGCACGTCGACGGGGTCGTCCATCGCATCCGTGAGGTCGACCACCTCGGTGTCGAAGACGACGAGGCGCGTCGCGACGGAGCGCAGCGACGCCAGCACGGCGCCGAAGACGCTGGAGTAGACGACCGACTCCGCCATCGACCCGGACTGGTCGACCAGCAGCACCACGTCCCGCTGCACCTGCGAGGTGCGCCGTGCGTGCCCGACCAGCCGCTCCGGCACCACCGTGCGGTGCTCGGGCAGGTAGTGCCGCAGGTTCGCCACGATGGTCGCGCCCCAGTCGACGTCGCCCGGCCGCGGCCGGTGCGTGCGCGCCGACCGGTCCAGCGCGCCGGTGACGGCCTGCACCGTGCGCGCGCGCAGGCGTTCCTCGAGCTCGTCCGTGACGGTGCGGACCACGCGCCGCGCCGTCTCGCGGGAGTGCTCGGGGACCACCCGGCCGAGCCCCACGAGCGTCGTCACGAGGTCGAGGTCCGGCTGCACCGCCGCCATCATCTCGGGCTCCAGCAGCAGCTCGCGCAGGCCCAGCCGCGTCATCGCGTCCTCCTGCATGACCTGCACCACGGACGACGGGAAGTACGCGCGGATGTCGCCGAGCCACCGCGCGACCCGCGGGGACGAGCCGCCCAGGCCGCCGCGGCGCCCGCCGCCCTCGCCGTACAGCTCGCGGAGCACCGCGTCACGACGCGCGTCGTCCGCGTCCAGCGTGACGCCGCCCAGCCCCTCCTCGGCCGGCGCACCGAGGACGAGCCGCCAGCGGGTCGCCCGGTCCGGCGCCGGCGCGTCGGCGGCCGCGGCGTCGTCGTCGCGCACCTCGTCCGCGCGCACCCCGTCCGCGCGCACCTCGCCCGCGCGCTCGTCGTCCACGTGCACCCCGTCCACCTGCTCGTCGTCGTCCACCGGGTCCCCCTCCGGCCGCGCTCCCGGCGCGCCCGTCACGCGACCGGCTCCAGCCCGAGCAGCCGCGCGGTGGCGTGCACCGCGGGCAGCGCCCGGTCCAGGTCGAGGTGCACCGCGGTGGTGCGCGCCCCCGCCGGCCCCCGCAGCCGGTGCCCGACCTCGCGGCGCTCGGCGTCGGAGAACCGCGCGAACGCGCGGCGCAGCAGCGGCAGGAGGTCCTCGAACGTCCGGTCGTCCACGCCGCCGACCCAGTCGTCGACGAGCGCGAGCAGCACCGGGTCGTGCACGAGCAGCAGCGCGTCGCCCTCGAGGAACCCGTCGAGCCAGGCGGCCCCCGCGGGCGCGGGCGCGCCGACCGACATCCGGCGCGACATCCGCTCGGCCACCGTGGTGACGTCGAGCGTCCCGTCGTCCAGCAGGAGCCGGTGCACGCGGCCCGAGACGGCGGCGTGCACACGCTCGTCGGCGGCCAGGTCCGTCAGGCCGCGCCGCCACGGCGCGTCGAGCGCGGGGTCGTCGAGGAGCCGCACGCCGCGGTCCGCGGACTCCACCGCGTCGCGCACGAGCGCCCCCGCGTCGTCGTCGAGCGCCGCGCACGCCGCCCGCAGGCCGACGGCGACCCGCGTGACGACGGTCCGCAGCACCTGCGCGACCCCGCCGGTGTCGACGTCCCGCACGTCGCCGTACCGGCGCGTGCGCGCGAGCGGCTCCACCGCCCGCAGCAGCGTGAGCGGGTCGTGCTGCTGCGCCGTCTGCTGCTCGAGCGCGGCGAGCACCGCGGTCAGGGCGTCGGGCAGGTCGCACAGCAGGCACTGCTCGACGAGGTCCGCGAGCGCCGACAGGTCCGCCGCCGCCGCGGCGCGCTCGCGCACGAGGCCCTCGGCCGCGGCGGGCACGGTCGTGCCGCGCAGCCCCGCCTCGACGAGCCGCACGGACAGCTCGGGCACCCACTCGAGGTCCCACGCCTCGCGGAACGTGCCGGTGGTCCGGGTCGTGACGGCCGCGGGCCGGCCCCACGGCACGTCGAGCAGCAGCAGGCGGTGCAGCAGCAGCGACCGCTCGCGGTGCTGCTCCTTGCGCAGGTCCAGCTGGAGCAGGGTCGCCGAGGCGGACGGCGTCATCCGCAGCGCGCGCTGCCGGCGGGCGAGGTCGGCGGCGAGCGGCACCATCGGCACGTCGTCGGGCACCGCGCCCATCGCCTCCCCCACGACCAGCGTGCGGTGCACGAGCTGCAGCGGCACGGTGGACCCGCCGCAGAGCACGGTCTGCGCGGCGTCCGTGACCTCGGACAGGCCGACCGACGGCCGGCCGCGCACCGCGGCGAGCGTCTCCGCGAGCCGCACGGCCTCGACGACCGACGCCGGCGGGGCGTCGAGCTGCTCGTCGCGCAGCGCCCGCCCCACCCGCACGAGCCAGGACGTGGTGACGTCCTGCGCCGTCGCGCCGGGCCGCGCCCCCGCGACGAACAGGTGCTGGTACCAGCCCGGTGCCGTGACGCCGGCGCCGTACCCGCTCGCCGTCGCCAGCCGGCCCGCGGTCCAGGGCGCCCACGTGGCGGTCACCCTCACCTTCGGCAGGCCCGTGAGCAGCGCGGTGTCGTCCTTGACGGGCACGCGGGCGTCGGGGTGGACGGCCGGTGCGTGGTACGCACCGCACACGAACGCCACGCGCTGCGCCCCGGCGCGCAGCGCCGCCCGCACCGCCCGACGCATGGCCGCCTCCCGGCGCCGGGTCTCGAGGTCGTCGCCGGGCCCGGTCGCGCGCACGGCCGCCATGGCCTCGCGCAGCGCGTCGAACCGGGCCACCGCGGAGCCGGAGCGGTGCTCGACGGCGTCCTCCCACCACCGCTCGGGGTCGTCGTAGCCGGCGGCGCGCGCCAGCTCGGCGATCGGGTCCGGCGGGGCGGGCAGCGCGGCGAGGCTGTCGCGGGGGGCGTCGTCGGGGGTGTCGTGCGGGGTGTCGTCCGGGGACGTGCCCTGCGGGGCCCCGCCGTCCGGTTCGGCCTCGTCGGCCTGCCCGGCGCGCCCGGGGAGCTCCTGCGCGCGGGTGGCGAGCAGGTGCGCCGCCGGCAGGTCCGCGAGCTCGACGCGGCGCCCGCGCGCGACGGCCCACCGCAGCGCGACCCACTCGGGCGAGAACGCCGCCATCGGGTAGAAGGACGCCCGCCACGGCTCGTCGACGGCGTAGACCAGGCCCGCCACCGGCGGGACGAGACCCGGGTCCGCGACGACCGGCACGAGCGGCGCGAGCTCCGGCGGACCCTCGACGAGCAGCACGTCCGGGTCGAGCTCGTCGAGCGCCTCCAGCACCGACCGCGCGCTCCCCGGCCCGTGGTGCCGGACACCGAGCACGTGCACCCGGCCGGCCGTCGCACCCGCACGGGCCGTCGCGCTCACACGAGCTCCCGGCACGCCCGGTACAGGTCCTCCCAGCCGGCGCGGTCGCGGACGACGGTCTCCAGGTACTCCTGCCACACGAGCCGGTCCTGCACGGGATCCTTGACGACGGCGCCGGTGAGGGACGCCGCGACGTCCTCGGCCCGCAGCACCCCGTCGCCGAAGTGCGCCGCGAGCGCGGTGCCGTTGGTGACGACGGAGATCGCCTCCGCCGTGGACAGCGTCGCCGACGGCGACTTCACCGTGGTGCGCCGGTCGAGCGTGACGCCGCCGCGCAGCTCGCGGAACACCGTGACGACCCGCTCGATCTGCGCGAGCGCGGCGAGCTCGGGCGGCAGCTCGAGCGAGCGGCCCACCGCGGCGACGCGCGTGCGGACGATCTCGACCTCCTGCTCCAGCGTGTCCGGCAGCGGGAGCACCACGGTGTTGAACCGCCGCCGCAGGGCCGACGACAGGTCGTTGACGCCCTTGTCGCGGTCGTTCGCCGTGGCGATGACGTTGAACCCGGGGCGCGCCTGCACCTCCGTCCGCAGCTCGGGCACGGGCAGCATCTTCTCGGACAGGATCGAGATGAGCGCGTCCTGCACGTCCGCGGGGATGCGCGTCAGCTCCTCGATGCGCACGAGCGCGCCGTCGCGCATCGCGCGCATCACCGGGCTCGGCACGACGGCCTCCGCCGTCGGGCCGTCGGCCAGCAGCCGCGCGTAGTTCCAGCCGTAGCGCAGCTGCTCCTCGGGCGTGCCCGCGGTGCCCTGGACGACGAGCGTCGAGTCGCCGCTCACCGCGGCGGCGAGGTGCTCGCCGACCCACGTCTTGGCCGTCCCCGGCACGCCCAGCAGCAGGAGCGCCCGGTCGGTGGCCAGGGACGCCACGGCGATCTCCATGAGCCGCCGCGAGCCGAGGTACTTGGCGCTCACCGTCGTCCCGTCGGGCAGCGTCCCGCCGACGAGGTACGTCGTCACCGCCCACGGCGACAGGCGCCACCCGGGCGGTCGCGGGTGGTCGTCCGCGGCCGCGAGCGCCGCGAGCTCGTCGGCGAACGCGTCCTCGGCGTGCGGACGCAGCACGGGTACGTCGGCACCGCCGTCCGCGGTGCTGGTGACGGACGTGCCGGTGACGGACGTGCCGATGGCGGCGGTGGCGGGCGTGCCGGTGGCGGTGCCGGGCGTGCCGGCGCCGGGCGTGCCGGCGCCGTCCCTGCCGGTGCCGTCGGGTGCGGGGGGCTGCGACGTCATGCGAGGGCCTCGTCGGTCGTGGCGAGCAGGGACAGGTGCTGGGTCAGGTCGGTCAGGGCGCGGGCGCGCGTGCGGAACGCGGCGAGGGCGGTGGCGAGCCGCGCCGACTCCTGGGGGTCGCGGGCGCGCTCGACGGCGCGCTCGGCGTCGGCCGCCGCACGATCCGCCGCGTCGCGCGCCCGGCCGAGGGGCTCACGCGCGGCGGGGTGCAGCTGCCGGGCGAGCGCCTCGACCGGCAGGGCGAGCGTGCGGGTCGTGGCGGGGTCGGCGGCGACCTGCGCCACGGCCTCCGCCACGGCGCGGCTGAGCGTGGCGTCCCACGGCCCGGGCAGTGCGTGCGCGACGGACGCGAGCACGTCCGCGGGCGTCGCGGCGAGCCACCGGCGGGCGGCCTCGCGCCCCTCGGCGGGCGGCAGCACGGCCGTCGCGGCGGCGTCCCACTCCTCGGCGAGCAGCGCCCGGGCCCACACCGGGTCCCGGCGTGCCACGACCGCGCGGCGGACCGGCGCGCGCAGCACCCGCTCCGCGTCCAGCCGGAGCACGCCCGCGGGGTCGGTGCGCGCCGCGGCGGTCAGCACGTCGAGCGGCGCGCCCGTGACGAGCGCCGACAGCACCGCGGCGTCGCGGGCGCCGCCCGGCCCGGCGCCGAGCCCGTCGCGGCGCGCCGCGGCGTCGAGCGCACCGGGGGGTGCGACCTCGAGCCGCTTGCGCACCAGCCCGTGCACGGTGAGCAGCGGTGCCAGCCGCGCGGCCATGCGGGCGGCGCGGGCGGAGGTCGGCAGCCCGTCGAGGACCTCGGCGGCCGCGGCCCGCACCGTCGCGGCCCGGTCGTCGAGCGCCGCCTCGAGCACGTCCTCGTCGGCCTGGCCGAGGCCCACGGACAGCGCGTGCAGCAGCCCCGCGCGCGTCTCGGCGCCCGCCGTCGGCAGCGCCGCGGCGACGAGCCGGCGCCCGCGTCCGGGGTCGGTCGCGCGCAGGGCCGTGATGCGGGCGACGAGCTCCGCGACCGGCAGGCGCAGCAGCGCGGCGTCGTCCGCCGCCGGCGTGGCCGCCTCCTCCTCGACCGCCCACGACCACTCCGGGCGGCGGGCGGCGAGCCAGCGGCCGCGGGCGTCGACGACCCCGAGGACCGCCGCCCGCACGTCGGGCCGGCGGGTGGCCTCCGCGAGCAGCGCCGGCAGGAGCGCGTGCGGCACGCGGCGGCCGGCCGCGGCCACCGCCGCGCACCAGCGCTCGACGAGGGCGTCCCGCAGCTCGCGCCCCACCGGCGGCTGCGTGAGCACGAGCCGCAGCACCTGCACCGCACGCGCGGGCGCCTCGGGCGCGGCGTCGGGCGGGCACGGTGGCGGTGCAGTCGTGGCCGGCGCGGGCACCGCACCGGCCAGCTGCAGGGCGCCGCCGAGCGCGGCGGCGTCGAGCAGCGCGGTCGGCGCGTCGGCGTCCGGGCGCGGGACCACCGCGAGCGCGTCCGGGACGGCGGGCACCCGGCCCCGCCCCGCGCCGACGAGCGCCGCGGCGGTGAGCGCGGACCACCAGCGGTCGACGTCCGGGGTCGCGCTCATGCGCCCACCACCCCCGGCACGCCCGCGGGACCCGCCGCGGCCAGGACGCGCAGCGCACCGTCCTCCAGCTCGCCGAAGAGGTCGAGGGGCGCGCCGCCCGACCGCGCGAGCAGGCCCCACGGGTCGACGTCGGGCAGCACCGGCAGGGCGTGCCCGGCCGGGTCCACGACGACCACCCCGCCCGCCGCCCCGCGGCCGGTGCCCGCGGCGAGCGCGCCCGCCGCCGCGCCGACGTCGAGCCGTGCACCGGTGAGCACGACCGGCACCCGGCGCGTCCACGGGTTCGCCGCCAGCACGTGCGCGCGCCGGTCGAACGCGGCGGCGACGTCACCGCCCGCGGGCAGGGCCTGCGCCGCGCCGACGACCTCGGGCGGGGTCACGAACGTGGCCCGCCGCAGCGCCGCACCGGGGTAGCGCGCGACGTCGCCGCGCAGCAGCGCACCGACGGCCTGCGCGACCGGCAGGGGGTCCCCGCCCGCGGCGAAGTCGAGCACCTGGACGACCTCGCCCGTGCCCTCGCCGCGCAGCCACGTGCGCTGCTGCTGGACCCGGCCGTCCTGCGTGCGGAACGCCCCGAGGACGATCCAGGTGTCGGTCACCGCGTCCCGCGCCCGCACGTCGTCGGCGGCCTGCGCCCACCCGAGCACCGCGCGCAGGTCCCCGAGCGCACCCTCGTCGAGCTGCTCACGCCGCCGCCACGCGTGCACGAGAGACCACCACCGGCCCACCGTCGCGAGCAGCACCGGCGCCCAGTCGTCGTCGTGCTGCACGCGGCTGCCGGTGGCCCGCACCTCCTCGGCGAGGCCGGGGACCTGCGCGTCGACCAGCCGCGCCGCGGCGGCGTCCCACCATGCGAGCGGCTGCCGGCGAGCGGCCGCCAGCCCGGCGCGCACCAGGTCGGTGAGCCACAGCGCGAGGTCCTCGAGCCCCGCGGACATCGTCGCGACGCGCTGCGCACGGCGGCGCTCCGCCGCCTCCGGGTCGGCCGGGACGTCCGGCTGCGCCGCCTTCTCGGCGCGCCGCGTCGCGCGCGAGGCGCGGTCGTCGGCCCACTCCTGCGCGAAGTCGGCCGCCTCCGCGTCGTCACCGACGGCCCCCGCGGACCACAGCAGCAGCAGCGCGAGCGCGTGCTTGCACGGGAACTTGCGGCTCGGGCAGGAGCACCGGTACGCCCGCGCCTGCAGGTCGACGCTCACCTGGTACGGCGTGCGGCCCGACCCCTGGCAGCGGCCCCACAGCAACGCGTCGGACGCACCCGTCTCCGACCACGGCCCCGGCTGCGCGAGCCGCCGGGCCGCCGCGAGCGACGACGCGTCGGGCGCGGCGGCCTGCACGTCGTCGAGGCTCCAGCGGTCCATGGTGGCGCCATCCTGCCGGACGGGTCCGACACGACGCGGCGCGCGGCGTCGCGTGCCGCGCCGTGTCGCCCGTCCGGCCGTGCGCGCCGGTCAGCGACCGAGGCCGGCGCGGTCGACCTTGCGGTGGAACCGCATGCCCGCCAGCCCGCCGAGGACGGCCCCGGCGAGGGTGACGGCGGCGATCACCAGGAGCGTGATGACGCCCGCCGTGGTCAGGTCCCCCTCGGCGATCGGGATGCGCGGGAAGCTGTTGAGCTGGCCGAGCACGTTGAACTGGTCGCCGGCGACCGCGGCGAGCACGGCGACGGCGATCGCGATGATCACGGCCCACAACCACACGGCCACGCCCTGCTTGGCGCCGTTGAAGCGGGCCATGCGACCGGCCACGTAGCCGCCGCAGTAGTACGCGAGGAACAGCACGACCGCGAGGACGATGCCGCCGACGAGGCCGACGGACCCGGGGTCGGAGGCCGCCTGGTCGGCCGCCTCGCTCACGTCGGTGTCGTTCGCGACACCGACGGCGGTGCCGGCGGCCGCCACGAGCGCGGTGAGCAGCACCGCGGTGCCGGTCGCCGTGAGCCAGCCGAAGAAGGCCGAACCGAACTTGATGCCGCCGTACTCCTCCTTCTCGCGCGCGACGACGCTCTGCCGGTCACGGCCGAACGCCTTCGCGGAGACGGCGCCGCCGGACGGCGTGGACGGCCGCGCGGCGTCGCCCTCGGGGACGTCGGGCCGGTCGGGGGTGCGGGGGTCGTCCTGCGTGCTCACGGTGCGCTCCTGTCGGTGTCCCTGTCGGTGTCCCTGTCGGTGTCCCTGCCGGTGTCGGTCCCGGTGCCGGTGCCGGGACCGTCGGTGCCGTCGCCGGCGGCGCCGGGCGCGGGCTCGACCCGCACCTCCTCGCGCGTGACCGGCACGGTGACGGTCTGCTCCTCGGTGACGACGTAGCGACGCAGGCGCGCGCCGCCGGTCGCGAGCGTCGCGGCGCCGGCGGGCTCGGCGGCGGCCGTGCCGGTGCCCTCCGCCGCGCTGCCCTCCGTCGCGGGCGGGGCGTCGACGGGGGCGTCGGCGACGTGGCGCCCGCCGGGGCGGCGGTCGTCGTCCGTCGACGGCCCCGCCGCGTCGCGGTCCCGGTCCCCGCCGTCGTGCGGCGTCCCGGCCGCGACGCCGGCCGCCGGACGGTCGGCGGCGTCGTCGCCCGTCCGGTCGGCGGCATCGTCCCCGGCGTCACCGGCGTCGCCGCCCTCGAACCCGTAGTACCGGTAGAGCTCGCGCTCCTCGTCGGGCGAGAGGTGCCCCTCCGAGTCGTCGACGCGCGGTGCGCCCTTCACCTTGCCCTTGTCGTAGGGCACGACGATCTCGTCGCCGCGCACGGTCGCGTCCGCGAGCGGGACGAACGACTCGGCGCGCCCGAACAGGCCGGTGCTCACGGTCACCCACTCGGGGTCGCCGGTGCGGTCGTCGAGGAAGAACTGTCCGACCTTGCCGATCTTGTCGCCGTCCGTCCCGACGACGGTGCCGCCGGAGACGAGCAGGTGCTGGATGTCGTCCGTGCTGATCATGGTGGTGTCTCCCGATCGGGGCGATCGACCTTCTGATCTGCGCAACGTAGGACGACGGCAGGTCGCCCGCGACCGCAGACGCGGACCGGGGCACCGCTGCCGGTCAGAACAGCGGCCAGGGCACCGCCGGCATCTCGCTCTCGTGGCCGGGCAGGACGCCTACCTGCAGCAGCCGCTCGCAGCGCGCCGCGAGCGCCGCGACCTCCACGTCGGCGAGCAGCTCGCCGAGCCGGTCCCCCAGCGCACCGTCGAGGCCGGCGCGCACGCGGGCGACCCCGGCGCGCTCCTCGGCGTCGAGCGGCTCGCCGACCCACCCCCACAGCACCGTGCGCAGCCGCGGCTCGACGTGGAACGTCACGCCGTGGTCGACGCCGTGGCGGTGGCCGTCGGCCTGCGGGAGCACGTGCCCGCCCTTGCGGTCGGCGTTGTTGAGGACGACGTCGAGCACGGCCATGCGGCGCAGCGCCGCCGAGTCCTCGTGCACGAGCGCGACGGTCCACCCGTCCTCGTCGCTGCCCTCGAGCACGCGACGCCACCCGTGGGCCGGCACCGCGTCCGCGGGCACCAGGTCGACGGGGTCCTGGCCGGGGTCGGGCTCGCACCACAGCTGCACCATGCCGGGGCCGAGCGGGCCGTCGCGCAGCCACGTGCGCGGCACGACGCCCCAGCCCGTCGCCTCGGAGACGAGGTACGCGGCGACCTCGCGGCGCGCCAGCGTCCGGTCGGGGAAGTCCCAGAGCGGACGCTCGCCGTCGACGGGCTTGTAGACGACCGGCACGTCGCCGACGCGCCCGAGGAACGTGGCGTTCGACGCGACGGTGATCCGGCCGACGAGCTGGATCTCGCCGCCGTCCAGGTCGGCGTCCCCGGGCGCCGTCACACGTCGTCGGGCAGCGCGCAGACGTGCCCGTCCGCGTCGACCGGCCGACCGCAGAACGGGCAGGCGGGCCGCCCGGCGCGCACGACCTGGCGCGTGCGCTGCACGAACGCCCGGGCCGTGCCGACCGGGATGCGGACCAGCAGCACCTCGTCCGGCTCGTCGTCGATCTCGCCGAACGCGAGCTCGCCGTCGTCGCGCGGCTCCGGGAGCGGGTACGCCTCGATGACGACCTGCGCGGTCCGCGGGTCCCAGCCCAGGCGCAGCGTGCCCGTGCGGAACTCCTCCTCGACCGGCTGGTCCAGCGGCTCGTCGTCGAGGAGCTCCGCGGGCGTCTGCGCGGGGACGGTGATGCCGGTGCCCGGGTCCGCGGTGATCTCGCCGAGGAGCTCGTCGAGCTTCTCCGCGAGGAGGGCCGCCTGCTCCTTCTCGAGCACGACGCTCGCCGACCGCGCGCCCGTGCGGGCCTGCAGGTAGAAGGTGCGGGCGCCGGGAGATCCGACGGTGCCGACGACGACGCGGTCCGGCCAGTCGAACTCGTGGACGACCTGGGGCATGCAGGCAGTCTAGGAGCGGGTCCGCCGGGGCGCCGCCGCTGGGCTCAGCGGGCGGACGGTGCGTGCCCGGCGCCGCCGCCGACGGGGGCGTCCCCGACGGGCGCGGCGGCCGCGAGCCACGACAGGTCGCCGGCGTCGGTGTTCGTCGCGACCACGTCGGGCCGGTGCGGCCCGTACCGCACGACCGACACGGACGCCGGGCCGACGGTGATCCGCTGGAAGAGGTCGAGGTGCATGCCGAGCGCGTCCGCGAGGACCGCCTTGAGGACGTCGCCGTGGCTCACCGCGACCCACACCGCGCCGGGCCCGTGCTCCGCCTCGACCGCGGCGTCGTGCCGGCGCACCGCCGCGACGGCGCGCGCCTGCATCGCCCGCAGGGACTCGCCGCCCGGGAAGACGGCGGCCGAGGGCTGCGTCTGCACGACGGACCACAGCGGCTCGGACGCGAGGTCGGCGAGCGCGCGTCCCTGCCACCGCCCGTAGTCGCACTCGGTGAGGGCGGCGTCGACGGTGACGGGAGGGGCGGGGTCGTGCGCGGCGACGAGCGCGCGGGCCGTCTGCCGGCAGCGCTCGAGCGGGCTGGTGACGACGGCGGCCAGCGGGACGCCGGCGAGCCGCGCACCGGCCCGTCCCGCCTGCGTGCGACCCACGGCGTCGAGGCGCACCCCGGCCGTGCGGCCGGCGAGGACGCCGGCGGTGTTGGCGGCGGTGCGTCCGTGCCGGACGAGGAGGACGGTGGCCACCCCCGCAGCCTAGGCACCGGCGGCGCGACGACGACGCGCGTGCCGCTCAGCGCCGCCCTGTGCCGCTCAGCGCCGCGCTGTGCCGCTCAGCGCCGCGCGGCGCCCCGCCCGACGAGGCCGCACTCGTACGCGATGATCACGGCCTGCATCCGGTCGCGCGCGCCCAGCTTGGCGAACAGGTTGCCCACGTGCGTCTTCACCGTCGTCTCGGACACCACGAGCTCGGCCGCTACCTCGGCGTTCGACGCACCCTCGGCGACGAGGCGCAGCAGGTCAGCGTACCGGCGCCCGGCGACCCGCGCCGTGCCGGACGTCGGCCGCTCGAGCCCCACGACCACGCGCATGGTCGTCGACTTGCCGGCACCGTTCGGCCCGAGGAACCCCGTGACCGTCCCGGGCCGGGCGGTGAACGTCAGCCCGTCCACCGCCGTCGTGCTGCCGTAGCGCTTGGTCAGCGCCTCCACCTCGATCATCGCGTCTCCTCCGTCGTGGGTCGGCCGCCCGGGGGCGTCCGTCGGCGACGCTACGGAGACGGGTGGGGCGGCCGGGACCTGCCCGTGGAGGAGACGGGACGGGCGGCGCCCTCCTCCCCCGGGAGGAGGGGTCCCCGTCCCCGGTGCCGGCAGAGCCGGGGGGCGGGCGGCCGGGTGCGGCATCCACCGATCGGTCGATGCCCGGATCCACCGCCCCGCCTCCCGGCCGGGCGATCCGGCGCCGCGCGCGCCGCAGCAGGCTCGAGGCATGGACGTCATCGAGGTCAGACAGCTGCACAAGCGCTACGGGACGACGACCGCGGTCGACGACGTCTCGTTCACCGTCGGGGCCGGCGAGGTCTTCGGCATCCTGGGCCCCAACGGGGCCGGCAAGACCACGACCGTCGAGTGCCTCACCGGGCTGCGCACCCCCGACCGCGGGGTGATCCGGGTGCTCGGCCTCGACCCCCGCCGGGACCGGGACGAGCTGCGCCAGCGCGTCGGCGTGCAGCTGCAGGAGAGCCGGCTGCCGGACCGTCAGACCGTGGGCGAGGCGATGGACCTGTACCGCTCGTTCTACCGCCGCCCCGCCGACGGCGGCCGGCTGCTGGAGATGCTGGGCCTCGCCGCGAAGCGCGACACCCAGTACCGCCGGCTCTCCGGCGGCCAGAAGCAGCGGCTGGCGATCGCGCTCGCGCTCGTCGGCTCCCCCGCCGTCGCGGTGCTCGACGAGCTCACCACCGGGCTCGACCCGCAGGCGCGGCGCGACACCTGGGACCTCGTCGAGCACGTGCGCGACTCCGGCGTGACGGTCGTGCTGGTCACGCACTTCATGGACGAGGCGGAGCGCCTCTGCGACCGGCTCGCGCTCATCGACTCCGGGCGCGTGGCGGCGATCGACACCCCCGCCGGGCTCGTGGCGCGGGTGGGCGCGCAGCAGCGCGTGCGGTTCCGCCCGTCGGTCCCCCTGGACGAGCGGCTGCTCACCGACCTCCCCGAGGTCGCCGACCTGCGGCACCACGGCGAGCAGGTCGTGGTCACGGGCAGCGGGACGGTGCTCCAGGCCGTCACCTCGGTGCTCGCGCTGCACCACGTCGTCGCGCACGACCTGCGGGTCGAGCAGGCCAGCCTCGACGAGGCCTACATCACCCTGACCGGACGGAGGACGGCCCGATGAACGCCCTGTACCGACTCACCGTCGCGGAGACGCGACTCTTCCTGCGGGACCCGATCTCGGTCGTGTTCGGCGTGCTCTTCCCCGCCCTGCTGCTGCTCGGCCTCGGCTCGATCCCCGCGCTGCGGGAGCCGGCGGACGAGTTCGGGGGCGTGCCGTTCGTCGAGGCGTGGGCCCCGGCGGCGCTGGCCCTCGGCCTGGGCATCCTCGCGCTGCAGCAGATCCCCGTGGCGGTGGCGACCTCCCGCGAGCGGGGTGTCCTGCGCCGGATGTCGACGACGCCCGTGCACCCCGGCGCGATGCTGGCGGCGCAGCTCCTCGTGGCGCTGGCCGCCGCCGTCGTCGCGGGCGCCCTCGTGCTCCTCTCGGCGTGGCTGGTGCTCGACGTGCCGCTGCCCCGCCAGCCGCTCGCCTTCGCGGCGTCGTTCGTCGCCGGCTTCGGCGCCCTGCTCGCCGTCGGCGTGCTCGTGGCGGCCGTCGCACCGAGCCTGCGGCTGGCCACCGGCCTGTCCACGCTCGCCTACGTCGTGGCGATGTTCGCGGGTGGCGTCTTCCTGCCCGCGTTCCTGCTCCCCGACGCCCTGGTGCGGCTGAGCGCGTACGTCCCGCCGGGCGTCCAGGGGCTGCTCGGGACGTGGTCCGGCGCGGCGGCCGACGCCGGGAGCGGCCCGCCGCTGCTTCTCCAGGTCGGGATAATGGCCGCGCTGGCGGTCGTCGTCGGCGCAGCGGCGGCCCGGCTGTTCCGCTGGGAGTGAGCCGCCCGGCGACGACCGGACGTGCCCGCCCGACGAGCCCGGAGGTGCCGGCCCGATGAACGACGACGTCGGCCGCGACGGCGAGCGCTACCTGGCGCTGCTGCTGCGCGTGGTCCCGTGGGTCACCCTGCCGGTCGCGACCGTGATCGCCGTCGGCCGGCCCGGGCAGGACGGCGCCGAGCGCGCCGGCACGCTCGGGCTGGCCGTGCTGGCGGCCGGCTGGGTGTACCTCGCGTACACCCGGGTGCCGGAGGACCGCCGCCGGCGCACCCTGCCGATGGCCGTCTACCTCGTCGGTCTCCTGGTCCTCTGCGTCGTGCTGATGGGCCGGGACCAGGTCTTCCTGCTCTTCACCGTCACCGGGTTCCTGCACGCCTTCGAGCTGCGCCCGTGGCCGGTCGGCGTGGTGGGGGTCCTCGCCACCTCGGTGGTCCTCAACACCATGACGATCGGCGTCCCGCACGCGACCCTGTCGTCGCTCGGGACGTACGTGGGGGTGATCGCGGTGCAGACGGCGAGCGTCGGCCTCGGCGTCGCCCTGGTGGACCGGACGACCGAGCAGCACCGCCGGCGCAAGGAGATGATCGCCCGCCTCGAGGCGACGCTCGCGGAGAACGCCGGGCTGCACGCCCAGCTGCTGGAGCAGGCGCGCGAGGCCGGCGTGGTCGACGAGCGGCAGCGGATGGCCGGCGAGATCCACGACACGCTGGCGCAGGGCCTCACCGGCATCATCACGCAGGTGCAGGCCGCGCAGCGGGTCTGGCACTCCTCCGACCAGGCCCGGGAGCACGTCGACCGCGCCCTCGCCCTCGCCCGCGACAGCCTGGCGGAGGCCCGCCGGTCCGTGCAGGCGCTGCGGCCGCGCCAGCTCGAGGAGGCGCACCTGCCCGAGGCGCTCGGCGACCTGGCGCGGCAGTGGGAGCGGGACGGCGGCGTCCCGGTGCGGTTCGAGGTGACCGGCGACCCGGTGACCGTGAGCCCCGCCGTCGAGGTGGCGCTGTTCCGGGTCGCGCAGGAGGCGCTGCACAACGTCGCCCGGCACGCGGCGGCCGCGCGCGTCGGCCTCGTGCTCTCCTACCTGACGGACGAGGTGCTGCTCGACGTGCGCGACGACGGGCGCGGCATCGACGCGGCCCGCGACGGGCAGCAGGCTCAGGGGTTCGGCCTGCGGGGCATGGCGCAGCGGGTCCGCAGCGTGGGAGGTGCGATGGAGATCGAGAGCTCGCCCGGCGAGGGCACGGCGATCAGCGTCCGGGTCCCGGCGGCCGCGGTGGCCGCGCCGTGATCCGGGTCCTGATCGTCGACGACCACCCTGTCGTGCGCAACGGCCTGCGCGGCGCGTTCGCCGACCTGCCGGACGTCGAGGTCGCCGGCGAGGCGGGCGACGGCCGGGAGGGCGTGGCCGAGGCCGTCCGGCTCGGCGTGGACGTCGTGCTCATGGACCTGCGCATGCCCGTCATGGACGGGGTGCGGGCCATCGCCGAGCTCGCACGCGTCGCCCCCGCGGTGCGGGTGCTCGTGCTCACCACCTTCGACAGCGAGTCGGACGTGCTGCCGGCGGTGCAGGCCGGCGCGACCGGCTACCTGCTCAAGGACGCACCCCCGGAGGAGCTGATCCGCGCGGTCCGCGCCGCCCACCGCGGGGAGTCCGTCCTCGCGCCGTCGGCCGCCGAGCAGCTCATGGGCCGGGTGCGCCGGCCGACCGGCCTCGCCCTGAGCGCCCGCGAGCTCGAGGTGCTCCGGCTGGTCGCGGACGGCGCCTCGAACCGCGAGGTGGCGCGGCAGCTGTTCATCAGCGAGGCCAGCATCAAGACGCACCTGCAGCACGTGTACGACAAGCTCGACGTCCGCGACCGCGCCGCGGCCGTGGGCGAGGGCTACCGGCGCGGCCTGCTCCGGTAGCCC